>NZ_CAWUDN010000158.1:0-13185 GCF_963920915.1 Nostoc sp. PCC 9305 | reverse complement strand
ATTAAAGGAGTTCAAAGCCTCATTAAAGGAGTTCAAAGCCTCATTAAAGGAGTTCCAAGCCTCATTAATGTATAGTGATACTAACTTGCATTCTAAAACATATCTCCCCTGCTCCCCTGCCCCTCTGCTCCCCTGCCCCTCTGCTCCCCTGCCCCTCTGCTCCCCTGCCTAGTCAGATTCTCCCATGACCAAACCCACCAGGGTGGTGGAAATTTCATCAAGGGGGAGAATAAAATCTACATTGCCAGTGTTAATTGCGGCGGAGGGCATCCCAGAAAATTCGGCGGTTTTTATGTCTTGGACAATAACAGTACCGCCCATTTTTTTGATCGCTTCTACTCCCATCGCGCCGTCGCTACCCGTTCCAGTTAGCACAACAGCGATCGCTCTGCCTTTGTAAGTGGCTGCAACCGATTCAAATAATAGGTCAGCTGAAGGACGTAAAAAATGCACTAATTCTGACTGTGATAAGGAAAGTGTACTGTCACCGTTAACCAATAAGTGACGATCGGGTGGAGCAACGTAAGCCGTTCCTGGAGCCAGGGAATCTCCCTCCTCTGCCTGTTTGACAGTAATATCTGTGCGCCGACTGAGAATTTCTGCCATGAACGACGGATGTCCCGGAGCGAGGTGTTGCACAATAGCGATCGCGGCTGGAAATTTTGCGGGTAGAGTCGATAGCACTTTAACTATAGCAGTCAGTCCGCCTGCTGAGGCTGCGATCGCCACTACATCAAAGGCAGCATTAGTAAAGTGAGGTAGATGATTTTTGGCATTTTCTGCCATTTCAATCATGATTTTGCGCCTATCACTATCTACGTAACTTCTTTAGTTACAAATAGCATTAATTAAGTTACAATTTTTTATTCTTATTTACATATATTTTACAGTATATCTGAACTACTTCAGTATTTTTTTGCCTTTACCGATCGAATTCACAGGTTAATCTTCCTGCTCTAGAATACGTTTCGCTTCCAAAAGTTGCTGCTTATGTTCCTCACTAACTGTTGGGTATTGCAGATTTAGTTCTTCTAATTTTGTGCAGATAATATTGGCAACAGTCAGGCGTGTAAACCATTTGCGATCGGCAGGAATAATATACCACGGCGCCCATTTAGTACTCGTATTATTAAAAACCTCTTCATAAGCATTCATATAATCATCCCAAAAAGCTCGTTCTCGGACATCATTATCTGAAAACTTCCAATTTTTATCAGGAGAGTCAATTCGTTCTAAAAAGCGTTTTTTCTGCTCTGATTTAGAGACATTTAGAAAAAACTTCAGAATAATTACACCATTATTAACCAAATACTTTTCAAAGTTATTGATTTCTTCAAAACGCTGTTTCCATATTTTTTTTCCATTCGGGAAGTGAGGAAGCTGTTGTTTCTGAAGCATTTCTGGATGGACACGCACCACTAGCGCTTCTTCATAGTATGAACGGTTGAATATACCAATTCTTCCTCTTTCTGGCAGAGCTTTCATTGAGCGCCACAAGTAATCATGGTCTAATTCTTCTGCACTGGGACCTTTAAAACTAAACACCTGAAATCCCTGCGGATTAACACCAGAAGTCACGTGTTTAATAGTGCTATCTTTGCCAGCAGCATCCATTGCTTGAAAAATAATCAACAGAGCATAGGTGTTTTGAGCATAGAGAATATTTTGGTAATTAGCTAGTCGTTCAATATCTACCTGTAATTTGGTTGCAGCATCAGTTTTTTCATGAAAATCAGTTTTATAAGCTGGGTCATAGTTTTTTTTCAGAGAAATCTTTGAACCTGGCGGAACAATGAAAGCATCATGATTCATGTATAAAATCTCCTAGCAACTAATTAATATACAAACATATTTTGAAGTGTTAATTTCTGAAAGTTAAGTAGAGTGGATAATTAAAGGTTTGTAGTAAGAAATTAAGTCCTCTCTGCGAGACGCTACGCGCACAAATGAGGGCTGAAGCCCTCATTACAAATTACTTCCGTCGTTTTGGCATAGGACGCATTGCTTCACGTCCCAAGATAAACATCCCTGTGATACCTAAACAGACAAACCAAATATATTGATACCAATATTGCCGAATCTGCACAACTGTACTGGTTTTTGGATGCAATGTGTTTAAGTATAGCAGCAGCACCAATATCATGAGCGCCCCAAAACCAACAAGGCTCAAGCCAACAAGAATTCGTGCCGGACGCAGTTCAAAATCACTAATAGTATTTAGGTCAATTTCTGCCAGTTCCTTAAAGGAGTCATCCGCCAAAGATGAGGTTTCTTGGAATCTATTGCTCAGTTTTGGTGGCAAAATCGGCGACAGTTTCGCTACAGTTGGGCGACGAAGTAAAGCCTCAGTATCTCGCAGCAGTTCTAGTGGCTTACGGGTAGTAGTTGGTTGAGCAAACTCTATGTTGTCTGTAGGAGTTGAGGCATTAACTTTGCTTTCAAAATCCATAGTATATTTCGGAAAAACCAGGATATACATAGCCTAGCGAATCAAAAGACAAATGCGTGAAAATAATTCGTAATTCGTAATTCGTAATTCGTAATGATGTTCACGGACTAGTTAGCGCTGCCCTAACGTAATTCGTAATGATGCTCCTGCGTTGCTAAGGTAATTTGTAATTAATTGATTTCTGGTAAGAAATATATTCTTTACTCAAAGTAAGTGAATTTGGGCATTCTATAATTACAAATTACTCGTCCATCTCTTTTAATGTAGCTAATGACGATGGAGATAAACGACTGAGATAGCGGAATATCCAGTATTTAAAGATAGTGTTTAAAATCACAGGAAATGTGGCAATAAAGAAAAAGATTACATTTCTACTGGCTGGTAGACCTAAATGTTCTGCCAATCCCGCAAGAAGGACTTCCCACCCATCTGGTGAGTGAAATCCTACAAATATATCTGTAAACAGAATAATTAAAAAAGCCTTAGCACTATCGCTGAGACCAGAGACAATGGTATCCATAAAAGACTTAAGAATCACAATTTCTCTTTTGCTCATAGCGATAACTATACCAAAAGAAAAGAGTGATATTAAATCAGCAAAAGCATTACTAATACTGCTATTACTTTTTCTGCTAAATTCTTCAGAGATTTCAATTGCTTTACTTTTGATTTTTTCTTGTGTTAGCTCTGAAGAAAGTGGTGGTGCTTGATTAAGAAAATATTCAAATCTCAGTTCTTCTTGAAAATTATGTAATTGATGGAGAGCTTCTTTTTCCATGTCAGAATTGATAAAGATTTGAGTTGCATTATCACCTCTAACCCTTTCTAATATTGGAGTTACTATAAATTCTTTAGATAAATATTGAGTTAAAAGCGGTACAAGAATGAGAACTATCAAAAATCGTAGGGAAATTATTGTTCTACCTTTAGAAATGCGATAATTCCTGACAAACTCTTCTTCTGTCTGCGGTGCAAAATCTGCTTGAATTTTATTAATTCTTCTGCCAATAAAACTCTTCTTCAGTCTACTTTTTGGAATTGGAGCTTTAACTTGAGTATCATTTATGTTAGATGAATCTAGCTGTTTTTTTATTTTGCTTTCATTAATGTTTAAAGGCTGATAAGTTGACAATGAGGGATTATTATTAATTACCTCATCTTTGATAGCATATTTCTCTACTACTTCATCAATAACCTTCAATTTTTCTAATAAAACAGAATTAGAGATATTGACAATTCCGCGACTAAGCTGGAATTCGGCAAGCCTGATCTTAATAATAGTTAGGTTCTTATTAAGATATACTTGCCAATAAGACATGACATTTTCAGTATAGTTTACTGATTGTAACGATATTTTTTTGTTATCAAAATGTTCGTTCTCAATGTTTTTAATTCTCTGAGCTGCTTCGTAAGCTTCTAAAAGTGCCCTTTCTGGTGTATTTGAAAACCAACGCTTGAGCGATCGCAAATATTTTTGGAATGTTACGGTAAGTGAGTTTTTCATTACATATATGACTTTTAGATAATGTGTATTATAGTTATATAATCATAAAAAATGGGTAATAACAGCTAAATAATTAGTCCAATACAGATTCAGGCAATACTCCCTGATGCGATGTCTAGGACGCGGCTACGTCTACGCTAGCAATTTTATATTACCTGATAAAGTCAGATGGATCGGCAGAGATTGACACTGGTTATTTATATTGACAGTCTATCCATTACACTGTCATTATTGACACCATCTGTCAGTGTTTATGCTCTATACAAAAGCCTTGATTGTAACATTTCATAATCGAGGCAAATTTTCCACTATGCAGAGTCTATCACTGTTAAAGGGAATAAGAAGTAAAGATGTTGCTTTCTCATCTCCCTTATCCCTCTATTCACTACTCCCCACTCCCAAGTTTTAAATTATGAGTTTGAGTCTATGCATGATTGTGAAAAACGAAGCAGCAACACTGCCTAAATGCCTGAGCAGTGTGAGAAAAGTAGTGGATGAAATGATAGTCTTGGATACAGGCTCAATCGATCGCACTCCCAATATTGCGCAACAACTCGGTGCAAAAGTCCATCATTTTAAATGGTGTAATGATTTCAGTGCTGCCCGCAATGCAGCTCTCAAATATGTCACTGGTGATTGGATTTTGGTATTAGATGCTGATGAAACTCTGACTCCAGCAATTGTACCGCAGTTACGAGAGGCGATCGCAAGAGATGAATATCTGCTCATCAACCTCGTCCGTCAGGAAGTTGGTGCAGAACAATCTCCCTATTCTCTGGTTTCCAGGCTATTCCGCAATCATCCAGATATTCGTTTTGACCGTCCTTACCATGCCTTGGTAGATGATAGTGTGTCAGAAATTTTAGCCAGAGAACCTCATTGGCAAATAGGTTATTTACCTGGGGTTGCCCTTGTACACACAGGATATCAAAAAAGTGCGATCGCTCAAAATAACAAATATGCCAAAGCCGCTACAGCAATGGAAGGGTTTCTCGCAACTCATCCCAACGATCCCTATGTTTGCAGTAAATTAGGAGCGTTGTATGTGCAAACTGGGAAAATTTCTCAAGGTATGGATTTGCTAAGACGAGGAATCACCGTTGCTGAAGACAACTACGATATTTTATATGAACTCCACTATCATTTAGGCATTGCCTACAGTCGGTTGCAAAAATCCCCACAAGCGATTTCTCACTATCAAGCTGCCATCAAATTGCCAATTTATCCCATGCTCAAACTAGGAGCATACAACAACTTGGGTAACTTACTCAAAGCAGCAGGAGATTTCAACGGTGCGAAAACTGCTTATACCACAGCTTTGAAAATCGATCCCACTTTTGTTTTTGGACATTATAATTTGGCGATGACATTTAAGGCTTTGGGTTTATTTGCAGATGCGATCGTATATTATCAACATGCGATCGCCTTAAATCCCAACTATGCCGAAGCATATCAAAATTTAGGGGTAGTATTGCTCAAAATTGGCAATCATCAAGATAGTTTAGCAGCTTTTAAAAAAGCGATCGCCCTTCACGAAAGGTATAATCCCGAAGAGGCGAAGAGGCTACGCCAAGGATTGCAGGAGATGCAGTTGATATAGGGATGATGGGGCATTCATTGGGCAAAAGGGGCAGAGGGGCAGAGGAGAAAGACTCAATACTGCTCGGTTAAGCATTTTTAAATTGGAATTGGGTTTGGGGAAAAGGTTAAAGGGTAAAGGTTAAAGGTTTTTTCTTTCCCTTTTCCCCTTCCCCTTTTCCCCTTAACCGACAAGTATTGGAGAAAGACTTACTGTAAATAACTTCCCCTGCTCCCCTGCTCCCCTAGTTCTCCCCGATTGTTACCTAATCTAAAAATATCAACCCAAAAGTTGAAATCAAAACTTTTGGCGGTATCAAACTTTTCATTATTTTCTGAATGAAGAGATAAAGTTATTTCGTATATTTTGTTCATATTCGTGATGTTGGCAGCATAATTGCCTTCGACGGACATAATTCTTTAAAGAATACGACAACGTAAATGCAATAAGTATTTGAGGAAGTAATATCTATGCTTAAAACCCATCTTATTCACACCGAAGCTGATTATCGTGCTGCACTTGATGAAATTGAAAGATTGTTTGATGCAGAACTCAATACACCAGAGTTTGACCGCTTGGAAGTTTTAACTACGCTTGTTAAAGCATACGAGCAAAGGTATTATCCAATCGAAACACGAGATCCTATTGAAGCAATCTTATATTATCTTGAATCCCGTGAGTTATCTTTAGATGACATAGAGCCAATGAAACAAGCGATGTTTTACTAAAAACCTCTTGAACTTGAGCTTCGGAACTCGGAACTTCAGCTTCGGAACACGAAACTTCAGCTTCGGAACACGAAACTTGAGCTTCAGAACTCGGAACTTGAGCTTCAGAACTCGGAACTTGAGCTTCAGAACACGAAACTTCAGCTTCAGAACACGAAACTTGAGCTTCGGAACTCGGAACTTCAGCTTCGGAACACGGAACTTCAGCTTCAGAACACGAAACTTGAGCTTCGGAACACGGAACTTGAGGTTTAAAAATGAACTCCACCAGTTCTGAGTCGAAAAGGTGGAGTTAAATAGTTGGAGAATTGGTAAATTCTCCTCACAAATGACAAATGACAAATGACAAATGACAACCAACTAAATACGCGACTTGACAAATTTCTCTAATCTATCCATTCCCTTTTCAATCGTCGCCATATCTGTGGCGTAGGAAAGGCGAATGTTGTCATCAGCGCCAAAAGCAATTCCGGGAATGACAGCAACTTGATGTTCTCCCAGCAAAGCGTCACAAAATTCTAGAGATTTTAGACCGGTTTTGCTGATATCAGGGAACAGATAAAAAGCGCCATCTGGTTTTGCGGTACTCAAACCGGGAATGGCGTTGAGTCTGTCTAGCATTACCTGTCGGCGTTTGGCGAAGGCTTGGCGCATTTCTTCGACACAATCTTGAGGACTTTGTAGCGCTGCGATCGCACCATATTGAGCAAAGGTACACACGTTAGATGTACTATGCCCTTGGATGGTACTGGCTGCTTTAATGATTTCCACAGGCCCCGCTAAATAGCCGAGACGCCACCCAGTCATGGAATAAGCTTTCGCAAACCCATTACTAATCAAAGTCCGGTCAAAAATTTCCTTCCCCAGAGAACCGATGCTGATATGTTCTGCACCGTCGTAGAGAATCTTTTCGTAAATCTCATCAGAGACAACAAAGATATCTGCATCAACTACTACCTGCGCCAGTGCTTTGATTTCATCTGGCGTGTAAACCATCCCTGTGGGATTAGATGGAGAGTTGAGGATAAATAACTTCGTCTTCGGCGTGATTTTTTTACGGAGTTGTTCGGGAGTAATTTTATAACCCGTCGTGGCATCTGTAGGCACAATCACTGAAACTCCGCCGACCAAAGTCACCATTTCGGGATAACTTAGCCAGTAGGGTGCAGGGATAATTACCTCATCACCTGGATCGATCAATGCCACCATTAAGTTGTACAGAGAATGTTTACCGCCATTGGTGACGATGACATTCTCTGACTTGTAATCAAGACCGTTGTCGGTTTTAAGCTTGTGGGCGATCGCTTCCCTTAACTTTGGTTCTCCGGCTGCTGCACCATATTTGGTTTTGCCTTCATCCAAAGCTTTGACTGCTGCGGCTTTAATATGCGCTGGGGTATCAAAATCTGGTTCTCCAGCGCTAAAACTACAAACATCTATTCCTTCCGCCTTCAGTGCCTTAGCCTTGGCTGCGATCGCTAAGGTTAATGAAGGTGTTACCTGACTTACTCTTGCTGCCAGCTTCATTCTTACTATTTTTGGCAAATCTTTCACTTATCTAAGGATATCCCAGAATCCCTACCAAGATTTGCTTTTTTTGAATTCGTTGGGGATTGGTAACTGGGGAATTGGCAAAAATTCCACAGATAAAATCCTGTTGCTGATAAATGAAGAGTTCCTTAGTGGGGAAGGCTTTAAGCAGGGAAAAACTAAATAAAGTGACTAAGGGGCTAAATGCTCTGTGTTAGGAGCTTTTTGGGGGATGTCGGGAAAGGCTATGAAGTAGATAGTTCTTTTATTGACCTGCTATACTGTTGAAAATATATGTCTTATTATTAATAATAGATTAGTGTGGAACGTTGAATTTCATGATGATTTTGCATCAGAATTTGAGGATTTATCTGAAGAAGTACAAGATGAACTACTAGCTACAGCAAAGCTATTAGAAACATTTGGCTCACAGCTAAAACGTCCTCATGCTGACACACTCAATGGTTCCCAATACACGAATATGAAAGAGTTAAGGTTTAATGCTAATGGTGGTGTTTGGCGTGTAGCATTCGCTTTTGACCCAACAAGACAAGCAATCTTACTCGTAGCAGGTAATAAATCGGGTGTTGGCCAAAAGCGTTTTTATAAAGAATTAATCAAAAAAGCTGATGCGCGATATAAAAGTCATCTTTTAAACTTAGGGGAGGATTCAAGGGGCAATGGGGAAAAGTTTGAGAGACAAAATTAAAGAGCTACCGATAGAACGTCAAAAGAAAATTGAAGCACGCGCTCAAGAGTTAATAGCTCAAGAACTACAAAGACAGGGCAAACGCACCTCATTTTTAGGAAACTTGCTGTCTATAGGTCTTTTCCCTTATTTTGCTAGCTTAATATTTTTTGGAAGCCTTGCTCAACAAGGTATCCAGCTTGATGCAGCCCTGGATCTAAAGACAAAGAAGAAGACTCAAAAAATACATAATTAGGGAAACAAAACTCTTTTTTAGAGAGGGGTAGCTGTTCTTAAAAAAAATTAATGGGGAATGGGGCATGGGGTATTGGTTATTAATTCTTCTCTCCCTGCCCCCCTGCTCCCCATTCCTTAAGCGATCGTCACATCCGGCGACAAGTAAACATCCTGAATGGTATGAAATAGCTTCACACCTTCCTCAAAGGGACGTTGGAAGGTCTTTCGCCCAGAAATTAATCCTGAACCACCAGCGCGTTTGTTGATTACGGCGGTGCGTATTGCTTCGGCGAAGTCATTTTTACCAGTCGCGCCACCAGAATTAATCAACCCCACACGCCCAGAGTAACAATTTAGTACTTGGTAACGAGTTAAATCAATTGGGTGATCGGTTGTCAATTCTGTGTAAACCCGCTCATCGGTTTTGCCGTAACTCTTACCACTGGCTTTGGCAACTGCACCGTAACCGTTGTTATTTTCGGGTAACTTTTGTTTAATGATGTCGGCTTCAATGGTTACACCCAAATGATTTGCTTGTCCGGTGAGGTCAGCCGCAAGATGGTAATCTTTATCTTGTTTAAAAGCGTTATTCCGCAGATAACACCAAAGAATTGTCACCAAACCGAGTTCATGGGCGCGTTTAAAAGCTTTGCTGATTTCCTGAATTTGTCTGGTAGAATTCTCGGAACCAAAGTAAATTGTCGCACCAACGGCAGCCGCCCCTAAATTCCAAGCTTGTTCTACATCCGCAAACAATACTTGGTCAAATTGATTAGGGAAAGTCAGCAATTCGTTGTGATTGATTTTGGCAATAAAGGGAATTTTGTGGGCATATTTCCGTGATACGATGCCTAATGTTCCCAAAGTGGTAGCAACAGCATTGCAATCTGCGGCGATCGCTAGCTTGATAATATTTTCTGGATCGAAGTAAATCGGGTTGGGCGCAAAAGACGCGCCTGCTGAGTGTTCAATCCCTTGGTCTACTGGTAAAATCGAGAGATAACCTGTGTTTGCCAGACGACCAGTAGAATAAAGTAGATGGAGATTACGCAATACTTGAGGATTGCGATCGCTGTTGAGCCAGATACGATCTACAAAGTCTGGCCCCGGCAAATGTATTAAATCACGAGAAACTTTTGCTTTGTGGGTAAGCAGGTCTTCTGCCTCTTTACCTAGCAATGACTCAATAGAATTAGGCTCTTTGAGCGTTGTAGTCATAGTATTATCCTCAAAAACTGAGCAAATGACCTTGCCTTTAAGATAGCATTTCTAAGATTGCTAACTTAGTTGTACGGTCATTAATTATGTGTATTCTTTTTGAATATATAGCAATCTTCTTTTAGAAATGAAAACCAAAAGGCTGAGATTTCCCACTTGTTTCAATAAGTCGAGAATCTTGTGATGAATGATTAAGTAAGGCTATACTACCGGAAGTATTAAATCAACTTTCGGAATTGATATTTTCAACTTCAGTTACCAACATCAAACAGTACAATCATACTATCTTGCGATCGTAACTGAAAATTGAAAACCCATCTTTCCCGGATTTTGGTAATAATTTTGAACAAAATAAATACAATTGTATGAGTAAGTTTCAAATCGATATCGACTTTAGCAATATAGATTTAGCTTCTCTTGAGACAGAAGAAGATTTTCAAAGAGAAGCAAAAATGTTACTCCCAAAGGCACTGGTCAAACTAGGTGAAAGTGTGGGTGAAAAGACTTGGGAAGAATTACAGGAAAAGCTGCAAGCAACTGGAGCTAAACTCAAATCTTCTCCCAGCGAGAAACGTAGGTTTATTCAAGAAACCGGAAGAACTTATCAACGAAATGCTAGTAATAGAGAAAAACAAGAACTAGAAGATTATATAGTAGAGCAATTACGTCAGCACAAATAGTATTTGTCATCAGTTAACTTTACTGGACATGATTCAAACAAACCAGCGGCGAATCAACTCCACTTGGAAGCCATAACCGTCGTCAACTTCCTCAATTAACTCCCGTTGCAACAGCAAGTTGAAAGTAATATCAGCATCGTGGAACTGTTGCAATAGAGTTTGGCGGCTAACTATAGTCCCTTCCCCTTGAGCGGCGAGAAAACGTAGAATAGCTTGTCCAGTCGCGTCTACTTGGTTATTTTGAATGTCAGCAAAGAAAAAGCCCCCACTTTGCAAAGCTTCTGGTATCGCTGCTTCCACATCCGCTAAAGTTGCCAATCGCCGGATAGAAGGGTCTTGTTCGTTTTTGAGGACAATAATTTCTGCACAGAGTAGTTGTACTAAGAATGGGTGACAACGGGTGAGTTGCAGTACTCGCTCAACGGCGTTGGGTTCATAGCGGAGGGTAAAATCTTTGACAGGACGTTCAATTAATTGTCGTGCTTCCGCTTCTTTGAGGTACGAGATATGCACTACTTGAACATTAATGAGATAACTAGCCCAGCGCTGATATTCTTCGATAGGATGAGAGCCAGCCAGTAAAACCTTGAAGCGGGGACGATGTTGGATAAGGTGACGCAGCATTCCCAAAACATCTTGTTCATCAAAGCGTCTTTTGGCTATGGCGTTGTCTAGCACCTCGAATTCATCTAGCGCTAGTAAAGCGGTATTTTGTTCTAGAGCCTGTTCTACTTTATCTAGCCATTCATAGAAATAGGTGAAGGGGTCAGCTTTTAAAACTTCGCGGGCTAGGGACGGTAGAGTTAAACCTTGCTTTTTCGCTGACTTTTCCATCTCTTTAGCCAGGTTGTAGAGAAAACCTGCATGGTCACTAGCTGATGAAGGTGCGCCTTGCAAGTCTACAAACATGGGGATGATGTTACTAGGTAGTAACTTTCCGATGTTGTTGAGGAGGGAAGTTTTACCCATACGTCGCTGACCGTATAGTAGCAGAGGTGGACGACGGCGATCGCGCAGTAGTTGCTCGATACGTAAGCCGATGTCATCACGCCCCATGAAAATTTTTTGCTCCTCTGTGAGCGGTACGCCAATAATGTAAGGCGAGTCAATTTCTTGCCGAAGTTCAGTAATTTTAGCCAGTTCTTCTACATAGTTAGTTACTATCTCATGCCAACTTCTGGCTAGTGGACGGAAACGAATAGTGTATTTATCACTGTTACGAGTGAAGTCATGCAAGTGTAGATTTAATTCATCTGCAACATTTCTGAGAGCTAGACGCTGATTATAAGCACTTAGTTGATTGAGTGCAGCATCAACATCCTCGCTGATACGTTGGGCAAGACGTAACTGAGGGCTAGCTGGGTTTTGTAATTCACCAATAACAAAATTGTGGTGAATTTTACGAATAGCTTCTACATCTGTACAACCTTGTAAACTGCGTGCATCAAGTTCAATTTGTACAGCTTGAGCTGCCCAGCGTTGGGGGCTGGTACTGAGATATTCTAAAGCAGCTTTGCCTTCAACTGGGTTATTTTCGATTATTAAAAGGAGATGCTCATCCAAACCAGGCAGATGTAAACGCTGCCACTCATCCCAGAAGGCGGAGTGAAAGCGTAATAAACAAAAGCTCTTACCATTACGCCCTTTGTCTAATCTATAGAGCAGATAATTCCAAACGGTGAAAAATGGAAACGATAGAACAGGCCGCGATGAATTAATAGCTCTTGCTAGGCTTACCGTTATACTGAACGCCATGCTTTCTGTTAAGGCTCTCGCCACGCCAAACAGCAGGAATTCCGCCAAACCTTCTGCCACGCCTAACGTCACAAGTAATGCCACGATGAATGCCATGATGGATGCCAAGATTACCCCCATACCTACTGCCACGTCTCCCCCTGCCACGCTGTAAACTACGCTGTACGTCACGCCTACCAGCATACCTGCTGCCACTCCAAGCACCACGCCTCCTACCATACCTACCGCCATACCTAATGCCATACCTACTGCCACGCGAAAAGCTATATTTGCGATTGGTTCACCCAATGCCCACAGTATTAAGCCAAGCAGTAAGTTAGCCTGGATAGGTAAGATAAAGTATCCCTGGATGAGCAGCTGCCACAGAGCAAGGTTCCGCCATCGCCCTTGTCTCAACAAGATAATTAGAGAGGAGTCAGAGTCTAAAGCAGGGTCAATGAGCTTGAGGTGGTTACGCCATGCTGAAGGGCGGAAGACAAGCCAGAAAAGTAGTTGCAAGCTACCCAGTATTAAGTTGGGGTGCTGTTGGGGTGCATCAGTGTAGGCGTTGGGGGGTAGTTGTGGTGAGGTCAACGTTTTTGCACTCCTTATACATCTGTGTCATTGCGATTGCTTGCCCCTCATTGCGATTGCTTCGCTTCACTCCGTTACGCTCGCAATGACAAACTGTTTGTTAATATGTCATTGCGAATGTAGCGCTAGCGGAATGAAGCAATCGCAAAGACTAGGATTACTATGCTTGACCTGAGTGCGATCGCAATAACAAACTGTTTGTTAATATGTCATTGCGAATGTAGCGCTAGCGGAATGAAGCAAT
>NZ_CAWUDN010000157.1:0-13604 GCF_963920915.1 Nostoc sp. PCC 9305 | reverse complement strand
TGATTAACTCAGCCCTGCTGGGTCATTTTGTATGGCTTAGTCTAAACTCCAGTTACTAGAGTTATGGTATTGTGCTGTAACTTTATAGTACACAATCAAGCCACATAAAAATATCAATATTAAAATGTGGTTTTAACTACGCTATTACATTGAATTAGTAAGATAAACTTGCCGTATGTATGTCATCAAAATACTTACCTTCATCTAGTAACCAAAAAGGCATAAGCAATGAGTAAAGAACCAGTCAAAGTAATATTATGGGAAGAAAATCAAAAAGATTTTCTCAAAAAATTCTACGATCTTCAATTTACTCCCAGAGTAGGAGAGGAAGTTTACCTGAAAAAGGAGAGATGGAAAGTAACCAGAGTTGAGCATGATGTAGAAATTAGTGAGATTAATGTCTACATGGAATTAATCAAAAAACCCAAGCAGGATAAATCATCTAATTCTTAAATACAAGTAAATACACTCAACTATAGCAATCCTATTTGATTTGTGAGAATTGCAACCTGCAGATCCCCGACTTCGTAAAAGTTTTCGGGGATCTTGTTTATGCGCGTTTGATTCAGGTTTTAAATTTTTATACAAGGCGCGATGTCTACGACGGCCGTAGCTGGGACACCACAAGATTTGCAGCCAAGTGGTGACGATCGCACCCAATCTTGTCTATAACGATACACTATAAAAGTAAAGAAATGTAAATAAACTATATTTTGCAACCGTGGAAAACATCACATTGGGGCAAAATGGCCCATCTGTTACGCCCTTGTGCATCGGCACTTGGGCTTGGGGTGATAAACTATTTTGGAATTATGGCGATCGCTACGGCCCAGAACAGTTACAAGAAGCCTTTACAGCAGCCTTAGACGCTGGTATTACCTTTTTTGATACTGCCGAAGTCTACGGAATGGGACTATCAGAGAAATTTTTGGGAGAATTTCTGCAACAGACACAACAACCTGTACAAATGGCCACAAAATTTGGCCCCCTACCGTGGCGATTTACAGCCCAATCCGTCTCGGATGCTTTAACAGCCAGCCTCAAACGCTTGCAATTAGAGCGAATCGCCCTGTATCAAGTACATTGGCCTTTTGCCTTCTTTTTAAGTCAAGAAACTTTGATGAATGCCCTAGCGGATGAAGTAAAGCGGGGCAGAATTGCCGCAGTTGGTGTAAGTAATTACTCAGCAGAGCAAATGCGAGACGCGCATCAAATATTGGCGAACCGTGGAGTGCCTTTGGCTGTAAATCAAGTACGCTATTCTTTACTCAGTCGCCAAGTTGAAAGTAAAAGTATTATCGCAACTGCCCGTGAGTTGGGTGTGACTATCTTGGCTTATAGTCCTTTAGCTCAGGGATTACTCACAGGCAAGTACAGTATTGATAGTGCTGAAACCCCTACTGGTGCGAGGAAAATAGACGCGCGATTTAAGAAAGAAGGACTGCAAAAAATTGTCCCAGTCATATCTTTGCTACGCAACTTCGGGGAAAAATACGATCGCACTCCTGCCCAAGTTGCTCTCAACTGGTTAATTGCTCAGGGGAATGTTATTCCCATTGCTGGGGTGAAGACAGCTGAACAGGTACGGCAAAATGCTGGCGCTTTGGGCTGGAAATTGAACGACGATGAAATTGGAGAGCTAGAACTAGTTAGTCGTCCTTGGCTGTAGAGACGTTACAATGCAACGTCTCTACTCAAACACAGGAGGGTAGAATATTCTGAATTCTGTATTCTGACTCCTGTTTTATCTTCCTACAAACTTGTAGAAAAAATTACCCAAAAAGCCAAAAAGTCAAGAGCCAAAGTCAAAATCTTGACTCCTAACTCTCAACTCTCCAATTTCAGGTTTGGATTTTGGATTGAAGAAAAAACCTCAAATCTAAAATCCAAAATTGATTAACTTCTAACTGTTGACTAAGAAGCTGATTCTCTAGCTGTCGGTGAACCTATCTTTTTACTAGGGGATGCAGAAGACTCGTGCCCACTTGTCCGCAGTTTTGGCTTGGGAGAAGAATGTCTTTCGTCTCCATTACTGCTATCTGATTTCCATGCAGCACGGGGACGATCGCTAGAAGAAGATTCACGACGCTTACCGAGTCTTGGTTTGGGAGCAGAAGATTCTTCTTGGGGAATTTCCACGTCTGAACTCAACCAAGCAGGACGAGTTTGATCGTAAGCGATTTGTAGTGCAGCTGCGGCGATCGCTTGAGCATCGTATTCTTCAATCAATTCGCTGACAATGGGCAAGAATGAAGCCAAACGCTCACCTGTCAAAGCTTCCCGCACCAGTTCTTGCAATTTCAGAATGTGTTTTGCTTCAATCTGGGCGCGTGTGGGAATCGTCAGCACTTGCCAACTTTGGCGGTTATGACGTTCAAATGTTTGCTGTTTGCGGCGCTCAAATGGTTGTACTAAAGAAATTGCTGTTCCTTCTTTACCAGCACGACCAGTACGACCAATACGGTGGACGTAAGTTTCTACGCTATCGGGTAAGTCGAAGTTGATTACATGGGAGAGTTGATCGACATCTAACCCTCTTGCTGCAATGTCAGTTGCTACCACCCAGCGAACTTGACGGTTACGGAATCTGATTAATAAGCGTTCCCGCGCTTGTTGCGACAAGTCACCGTGGTATTCATCAACACTGTGACCAGCACCTTGTAACTGACTGGTGAGTTCTGCGGCGGTGCGTCTGGTGCGGACGAAGATTAAAGCTGTTTCTGGATCTTCCATTTCCAGAATTGGTTGTAAAGCTTTGGCTTTTGTCCAGTGGCGGGGGATCAAGTAAGCTACCTGATTAATCTTGTTGGGAGCGGCTTTTGGTTGCTCAACGGTGACAGTTGCAGGCGATCGCAAGAACTTGTTCACCAACATCCGAATCGATGGTGGCATTGTTGCCGAGAATAAAGCTGTTTGGCGATCTACGGGCGCTTGCGAGAGGATTTTGATTACATCGTCGATAAAGCCCATGCTCAACATTTCATCGGCTTCATCCAACACAAACCACTTCACTTGATCGAGCTTTAAACAGCCGCGATCGAGCAAATCTATTACCCGTCCTGGAGTACCCACAACCATGTGAACGCCACGTCTGAGTTGTAACATTTGGCGGTCAATTGATTGACCTCCATAGATTGCTAACACCCGCAATCCTTCATTACCGATAAATTGGGCGATCGCATCGTGAACTTGCATTGCTAATTCACGAGTTGGTGTTAAAACTATGGCTTGCACGGCTCTTTGATTGATATCTAGCCGTTCTAAAATTGGCAGTGAAAATGCTGCCGTTTTGCCTGTTCCAGTTTGAGATTGACCGACTACATCACGACCGGCTAGCAATTGGGGAATTGCTTGCACTTGAATGTTAGTTGGTTCGGTAAAACCGATTTTTTCTAGTTCTTCGACACGCTCTTGGGAAATTCCTAATTCTTGAAATGAAAGAGTCATTAATTCGTCCTAAATTTTATGTAAGGATTTTGGATTAGTCATTTAGTCATTAGTTATTTAGTCATTAGTCATTAGTCATTAGTTATTGGCTACTAGTGAGCCAAGGGCGATAGCGCAGCCTCAAGCTATGCCAACGAATCCGCGAACTTCAGGTAAACCCTCACGAAAACTGCCATTAATGCAGCGTTGACCTCAGAATAAGGGTGAATCTGGAAGGGTCATTTAACAAAAGACAAAGGACAAAAGACAAATAACAATTTAGTTATTGACTACCTGACCATAGAGGTCGTATGTATCAGCGTGGTGAATCGCTATTGGCACGATGGTTCCTAATTTTGCCTGGCCTTTGACATATACCAGACCATCAACCTCTGGGGAAAATCTACCTGAACGACCTATTAATTCACCACTTTCAGGATTTTCTTGCTCAATCAGGACATCAACGATTTTGCCTACTTCCTGTTGATTTTTCTTTTGGGAAATCGGTTGCTGGATTTCCATAAGTTGGTATCGGCGCTCGTCCATCACCAATTGGGGCAACTGATTTGGCAACTTGTAAGCTGGGGTTCCTTCCTCAGAGGAAAAGGTGAAGACACCAACATGATCGAATTCATGCCTTTGAACAAACTCTAATAAATGCTCAAAATGCTCGTTTGTTTCTCCTGGGAAACCAACAATAAATGTTGTCCGCAATACGGCTGTTGGTAGCGCCGTTTTGATGCGATCTATAATCCCATCATTTACGCGTCCTTGCCAAGGACGATTCATGGAGCGGAGAACATCTGGATGAGAATGCTGCAAGGGCAAATCCAGATAAGGCAAGACGTTGGGTGTTTCTTGAATCGCCGCGATTACATCTGGGGTCAGTCCCGTGGGATAAGCGTAGTGCATTCTGATCCACGGTATATCTACTTTCCCCAAAGCGCGAAGTAATTCGGCTAATTTTGGCTGACCGTAAATATCTAGACCGTAGTTAGTGGTGATTTGGGAAATTAAAATAATTTCCTTTACCCCTTGACTAACTAACTGCTCCGCTTCGGCGACGATAGATTCTATAGTACGCGATCGCTGGTTCCCTCGAAGATGAGGAATTATACAAAATGCACAACGATAATCACAACCTTCGGCAACTCGGAGGTAAGCAACGCCCTCTGTCGTAGTCCGATAGCGCGGTGTAGTCTCATCGGCGATGTAGGTTGGCTCAATACTAACCTGTTTAACCCGCTCGCCAAGTTCAACACGCTCAATTACATTAACAATTTTGTGATAATCGCCTGTACCCACCACCGCTACTGCTTCAGGTAACTCTTCCAAAAGTTGCTCTTGGAAGTGTTGCGCCATACAGCCAGTAATTACGATCTTTTTATTTGCCTCTGCCAGTTCTACTAAAGTTCTGACAGATTCTTGCCGGGCCGCTTCAATAAAACTACAAGTATTAACAATAACGTAATCTGCTAACTCTTCATTTGTATCTACACCGTAGCCTGCTTCTACGAGCAGTCCTAGCATATGTTCTGTATCAATTCGATTTTTCTCGCAACCCAGATGAGAAATGGCAATTGTTGGCTTGTCACCCATATTTTGAAAATATCTTCATTTTTTTTCTTGTAGTCAACATTCCGGCGCTAATTTCAATTTTTTTAGACCGCTATCCTTCTAATAACAGTACGATGGCAGATTTTCACTGTCACCAACTGTCAGTAGAATTATGACCCTATCAATAATAAAAATAGAGGTCATGTTATGATATTTTTATCAATCTGTTCCCCAGGGTAAATTGAAGTGTCTTTGGGTACATTTGACACTTGTAATGTTTTTTAACAATTCGCCTATTGATATTTTACATTATCACAGCGTGTGCGTTGTTAACCTACCCATCGGGAAGCCGCCCAAAGGGCTTGTTGTGAGAAGTCGCTACCCTCAGGGAAATCGACGAAAGCGACTACGCCTATAAAGCAGTAATGCTACCCTGGCGATTGGCAAGTCCGACGACAATGCGCGGACAAGACGCCTAAACCACGGAAAGCTGCCTTGCGTCTAGTGAGTGGCAAACTCCTCTTGTAGCCAGGTTTTATCTTAACATATCTTATGGGAGGTTTCACGCCAATTTCCATCTGAGGAAAGAGGCAATAAGCCGACTATCATAAAACACATTTGACTAGTTAATGAAAAGTCAAGAGTCAAGGGTCAAAAGGAGCCAGTCACGTGCGGGGTTTTCCCCGTTGAAGAGCCACCCCTGTAAAAAGGTTCCCGACCTTAAGAGGAGTGGTGTTGAACTGGCGTTCAATAGTCAAAAAATTCTGGACTCTGGACTCCGCGAGGCGGATTAAAGACGTGGACTTATATCAGATATTTAAAACTCGCTCACCAATTATTGGCGTGGTTCACCTGCTACCACTGCCTACCTCACCCCGTTGGGGAGGTAGTTTAAAAGCGGTGATCGATCGTGCCGAACAAGAAGCCGCAGCCTTGGCAAGTGGAGGGGTTGACGGTCTGATTGTCGAGAATTTTTTCGACGCGCCGTTTACCAAAAACCAAGTCGATCCAGTGGTTGTGAGTGCCATGACCATTGTGGTGCAGCGCATACAGAATTTGGTGACTTTGCCGATAGGTTTAAATGTTTTGCGAAACGATGCCAAAAGTGCAATAGCGATCGCTAGCTGTGTACAAGCGCAATTTATCCGCGTCAACGTCCTCACAGGCGTGATGGCAACCGACCAAGGATTAATTGAGGGAGAAGCCCATCAACTACTCCGCTATCGACGGGAGTTGGGTTGTGATGTTAAAATCCTGGCCGATGTGTTGGTGAAACACGCCCGTCCTTTGAGTTCTCCAAATCTCACAGTCGCCGTGAAAGACACCATTGAAAGGGGTTTAGCAGACGGAGTGATTTTATCTGGTTGGGCTACTGGTAGTCCTCCTAACTTAGAAGATTTGGAACTAGCTTGTGGCGCAGCAAATGGCACGCCAGTGTTCATTGGGAGTGGGGCAAATTGGGAAAATATTGATACATTGATGCAAGCAGCAGATGGTGTCATAGTTTCCAGCTCCCTAAAACGTCATGGACGCATAGAGCAACCAATTGACCCAATTCGCGTCAGTCAATTTGTGGAAGCCGCCCGTCGCAATTGGAACTCCAAAGGTGAAAGCAAATCAGCCGAACAAGTGAAGTTACATTCTTAGAAAGTGGGGAAAGAGAGTTAGGAGTTAGAAGTTAGGAGTTATGAGTTATGAGTTATGAGTTTTAAACTAATTGTTCC
The DNA here is from genome assembly GCF_963920915.1 of Nostoc sp. PCC 9305. Classification (NCBI taxonomy): domain Bacteria; kingdom Bacillati; phylum Cyanobacteriota; class Cyanophyceae; order Nostocales; family Nostocaceae; genus Nostoc; species Nostoc sp. PCC 9305. The sequence continues at coordinate 6,897 of NZ_CAWUDN010000157.1, read as the reverse complement.
TAACTCCTCATTCTTAACTCCTCACTCCTCACTCCTCACTCTTAAACTCCTAACTATTACTACTCCCCATTCCCCAATATTTATGATTCGCCGCCGTTCTACTCCTTGGATTCATAAATGGTCACGTCCATTGATTGCCGCGATCGCTGGATGTGGTGCTTTGATCACAGGTTATCTCACTATAGAAAAGTTAACCGGAGGCAGTGCCGCGTGTGTGGCACAGGCTGGCGCTAAGGGCTGTAATGATGTGCTTTCCAGTCCTTGGGCAACGGTTTTTGGACAGCCATTAGCTTTGTTTGGATTTTTGGCATACACCAGTATGGTGATATTGGCTTTGGCTCCCTTGGTATTCAACTCAGGGGAAAACAATAACCGCAAACAATTGGAAAATTGGACGTGGTGGCTGCTGCTGGTAGGTGCGATCGCTATGTCTGTCTTTAGCGGCTACTTAATGTATGTGCTGACATCTCAAATCAAAGCTATTTGTCCTTACTGTATCGGTTCAGCTTTGTTCTCTGTTAGTCTTTTGATCCTAACGATTATCGGTCGGACTTGGGAGGATATTGGACAAATCTTGTTTACCGCCCTGATTGTCGGGATGGTAACGCTGATTGGTACTTTAGGCGTCTATGCTGGCGTGAATCAATCAGATGTGACACCTGGAACTCCTGGACAACCTACAAAAATTATCTTTACTCCCAAGGAAAACCCCAACCCAGCGTTCGGTTGGGAAGTTACCACTACTTCTGGTGAGGCAGAAATAGCTTTAGCAAGCCATCTAGCAAAGATAGGTGCAAAGGAATACAGTGCTTATTGGTGTCCTCACTGTCATGAACAAAAGCTGCTTTTTGGTAAAGAAGCTGAGGAAATAATCAATAATGGTATTAAGGTAGAGTGCGCCCCCGATGGACTCAAAGCTCAACCAGAACTCTGTAAAGCTGCAAAAATTGAAGGTTTCCCCACTTGGATCGTTAATGGTAAAAGCTATAGCGGAGTCCAAAACTTAGAGGAACTAGCAAAAGTTTCTGGTTACACGGGGCCTCGGAACTTTAAGTATTTCAAGTAAACTGACCTTCAGTAGTTCACACCCCATAGTCAACTGGATGAATAGAGTAAAATCTGTTTCCAGTTGGCTTTTTTGTTTTTGGTAACAGATAATAGGTCTTATCCAATGCCCAATTACCAATTTTCCTGCGGCTTTTATCTACAAATACTTAAGCTCAAGGAAATTAGCTAAGTACATTTACTTTAAAATAATGTATATTTTAATTTCTTTCTATAACACTTGAAAGCCACCTTGGGATGTAATCATGTCAAGGCTCGAATTGGGAACTGTTTCTGTTGGAAGTTAACGTAATTCTCAGTAAGATACCTAATCGATCGCAAATGTGAGTTTAATTGAGTAGGCTCTACTAGACAAGGCTTTAAGAGTTAAATTTACTGAACTCACTTCCAACAATGTTGATTAATCTGTGCTGAGAGCCACAAGAGTCACAGTTGCCTTTTAGTCAGATAATTGGCCTCAATATATGGTAATACATCACAAATACCACGATGTCTTAAAGAACCTTGCTGAGTTAAAAAAATTTTTAGAAACTCTATTTAGCTCCTACTTGAGCTATGTTAGTCCGATAGTTAATAGCTATAGGAAATAGAGAATATTTCTGCCTACTAGGTAATGGGAATGAATCAGCAGCTAGGCAAGCGTTTTGTGAAGTTAACCTTTGGACTGAAACAATCGCTTAGTCGAGGACACAGAGAATTGATTACTGCGGCCAGCGTTGCAGTCTGCGTCCTGCTTTTGCACTCCATTGGATTATTGCAATCTTTGGAGTTGGCAGCTTTGGATCAATTTTTTCGCTTACGTCCAAATGAACCGCCAGAGGACCGGATTACAATCGTAGTGATTGATGAGGCTTATTTAAATGAAGTACGTTCGTGGCCAATTCCAGATGCGAAGATTGCCCAGTTGTTGCAAAAATTAAATGTCCACAAACCCCGTGCGATTGGCTTAGATATCTACAGAAATTTACCAGTAGAGCCTGGTAATCAAGAACTACGTAATGCTTATCAGTCAATGCCCAACTTGATTGGTATTGAACTACTAGCAAATGATAACAACAAAAACTTTAGTGTTTCGCCTCCACTGGGACTAGATCGGGATCAAGTGGGCTTTAATAACGTGCTGTACGATCTTGATGGTAAAGTGCGTCGCAGTTTGTTGTATTGGCACGTTAAAAGTGAAGTACACGAAAGTTTTGCCCTGAAGTTGGCTTTATTGTATTTAAAGTCAAAGGGAATTACTCCCACTAAAGCAAAAAGTAACCCTGAGTATTTGCAATTGGGTAAGGCAGCATTTACTCGTTTTGAGGCTAATGATGGTGCTTATGTGGGAGCTGATGATAGAGGCTACCAAATTTTGAGCAATTTTCCCAAACCTAAATGTCAAAGTTCGTCTGGAGAGTTTTGTAGTTTTCGCCAGGTATCGATGAGAGATGTACTGGCAGATAAAGTCAAAGCAAACTTAATCAAAGATCGGATTATACTTATTGGCTCCACTGCACCCAGTCTCCAAGATTTTGTATTTATTCCCTACTCCAGCAGTTTAATTGGTACGGCAAAGCCTGTACCTGGTATTCAATTGCAGGCTTATTTTATTAGTGAGTTAATCTCTGCTGCTGTACATGGAAGACCATTACTCAAAGTTTGGCCTGACTTGGTAGAATATTTGTGGGTTTTTGTTTGGTCTTATTTGGGAGCCGTGACGATATGGCGGATACGACACGCAACTAGGAGTCTCTTCTGTATCCTAGCTTCTTGCTTTGTATTGACCGTGAGTGCATACCTTGCTTTCTTATACGGTTGGTGGATACCGCTCATTCCCTCACTGGTTTGCTTTGGCACTTCAGCTATTTGGATGACTAGTCATATCGCTCACATGCAGGAAGAGTGGAAACGTTCCAAAGAATTTTTGCATCACGTTATCAACACGATCCCCGATCCAATTTTTGTGAAAAATGAACAACATCAGTGGATTGTTTTAAATGAGGCGTATTGTCGATTTATCGGTTATCCAAATAAGTTTTTAATTGAAAAGTCAGACTATGACTTTTTCCCAAAACATGAGGCTGATGTATTTCGACAACAGGACGATCTTGTTTTTCGGACTCAGCAACCCCAAGAACATGAAGAAGAATTTACAAATGCCAATGGTCAGACTCATCAAATTGCCACTAAGCGATCGCTCCACAAAGACTCAGCTGGCAATTTCTTTTTAGTTGGTGTCATCCGAGATATTACTGAGCGTAAGCTGATGGAAGAACAGCTCAAGCGTACTGCTGCTGAACTATTCCGCTCTAACAATGAATTAAAACTTAAAGAAGACCACTTACGTTATTTAGCGTATCACGACCCACTCACCGGTTTATCCAATCGCAAATTTTTTGCCGAGCAACTTTACGAGTCCTTACATTGGGCACAACACAATAACTTGTTGCTGGGACTGCTGTTTATCGATCTAGATGGCTTCAAGCAAGTCAATGATACTTTGGGACACGAGACGGGCGATCGCTTGTTAATGACTATTGCTGAAAGACTCAGCAACTCTTTACGCGCTAGTGATACAGTTTCTCGCTTGGGTGGCGATGAATTTACTGTGATTTTACGGGCAATTCCTAATGTCCAAATAGCTGCTAAAGTCGCTGAAAAAATTTTAAGCAGTATTACCAAGCCAATTGTTTTGGACGGCTATACAATCCGAGTCTCTGCCAGTATTGGCATTAGTGTTTACCCATACAACAGTCAAGATAGTGAAACTTTGATGAAACAAGCTGATACAGCAATGTACCGTGCAAAGCGTTTGGGTAAAAATCGCTACGAGTTTGCTTAATTAGTTAAGAGTCAAGTCTCCAGCTTTTTTTCACTATAGTTACAATTTTTACCTTCAAATTAGGAATTTCGACTGGAGACACCTCTAAGACACTATTTTGAAAAATATAGCTTGTGTTCTGCGAGGTAAATTTTTAGCCAAGATATATACCCAATAGGGATTGTTGGCTTGAAGACTAAATCTCATAACTGATGTCATAAAGCAATTAGCGATCAAAAATAATTAAGAAAATAATTTTTAATGTAATTTAAATTACATTAAAAATTATACTTATACTTATTCGCTTATTACGCTATTTGATAGTTTTAAAAATCCTTATAACACGATAAATATGTTGTTTTATCTTTACACATCTTTACTAGATTAAGTCTAAACTATACAATCAAATAAGTATTATTTCACATTTTTCTGAACTCCTGATTCAGAAAACATAGTGTTTACACTTAAAAGTGTTAAGATATTATTAATAAATAGTAAATTAAGCAAAATGCTCACAGTAAATCATTGACATATCTAACCTGAGACTGATGTAAAAACCGCTTATTAAGAATACCACTTAAGTATAAAGACTCTTTTATATCGGCAGATTAAGGTTAATCGACAAGCGAATACCACAATAACTTGTACGCTACCAGCAATAATTTCATAAAGTTAAAACACTTTTTTCAAAAAGTATAGTAAATATACGGTAGTAAATAAAAAATACGCTTTGAAATAAAAAATTAGTAAATTTACTGAAAGACATGAAGACTAACTTCCGAATCACAAAGTTTATGATATTCTGCATAGGTGCTTATATACTGATCCCAAAAATTGCTGCTTGCACAGGTATATTGAGTACTGCAAGTGCTAATTCTTTTGGCCCTACTAGCAGTGATACCTTAATCGCCCGCAAGGTCAATTCTCAAAATTTACAAGACATATACATTCCACCAAATTATGGTGGTCCCGACAGTCATAATGGTAGCGGTACCCGTTGATGACAATTTTAGATTTTAGATTCTGGTAGAGCAGCGGAATGAGTTAACTACCATCTTGGACACCACATCTTTTACTTAGCGGCTCATTGCAAGATGTTGTGCTTAGGGTTGCGAGAACCGTCAGGCTCTCTAAGGTAGTTGATTCAAGACAATAGTGGAGATTTCCACCAATGATTTGTTTGTATAAGTGTGTGGACTTGCCAATTTGAGTCTGGTTGAGGATAATCTAAACGGAAGTGTCCGCCTCGGCTTTCGGTTCTAAAAGCAGCACTTTTGAGAATTAAATCAGCTACATCTAATAAATTGCGGGTTTCTGCCCAAAGTCCCAATTGCCGTTCAACATCTGGTAGGTCAAAACTAGCGGGTTCTACTGGACGTAAAGCAAGCAAGAATTGAGTTAAAGGCAAAGCGGCGAAATCTTGCTGCCAAGATTCAATAGTAGCGATCGCACTTTCCAGCCTTGATTGCTCCCGACAAATACCAGCACTTTCCCACACTAGACGCGGTAACTTCTCCCGGAGTGCTTCTAACTGTACTTGTTGGATGTGCCATTCACTAGCATCAGGACTAAATTTCCGTAACGGTAGCACTGGTATTTCTAAAGGCAGCCCAATATTTTCTAACTTAATATTAGCCATCTGGGCTCCAAACACAATACATTCCAAAAGGGAATTACTGGCAAGGCGATTTGCCCCATGCACACCAGTACTAGCGGTTTCACCCACGGCATATAAACCAGGGATATTTGTGCGATTCATCAGATCCGCAACAATTCCACCCATCCAGTAATGGGCGGCTGGCGCTACAGGAATTGGTTCGTGGAAGACATCAACGCCCCAATGTTGACAAACTTTGATGATGTTGGGAAAGCGGTGACGAATCTTGTCGGCGGGGATGGGGCGCATATCCAACCAGACATGAGCAGTAGCCAAATCAAGGGCGGTACGTTGTAAATGGCTGAAAATTGCTCTACTGACCACATCTCTAGGTGCAAGTTCACCCGCAGGGTGGTAGTCAAAGGCAAAACGCCGCCCTTCATTATCGATGAGATGTGCCCCCTCGCCGCGTACAGCTTCGCTGATCAAGAAGCGATCGGCACCAGGTTTAGTGAGGGCAGTGGGGTGAAATTGGACAAATTCTAAATCGCGGAGGATAGCCCCAGCCCGATATGCGATCGCTACCCCATCACCCGTACTCACAGCCGGGTTAGTGGTTTGGGCAAATACCTGACCACCGCCACCGGTTGCTAGTACCACAGCACCAGCTCTTATCCAGGTGATTTTACCTTGATAAAACAGGCTAATTCCCTGACAGCAACCAGTTTCGGGTTCAATCCACAAACTCAAAGCCAAAGCTTGCTGAATGACTTGAATATTTTGGCGATGTAATACTTTAGCGGTGAGGGTAGTGGTAACTTCTCTGCCTGTGGTGTCAGCAGCGTGGAGAACACGGCGGCGAGAATGAGCGGCTTCTAAAGTTAAAGCTAAGGCTTGACCATGACGGTCAAAAGCGACTCCCAAGTTAACTAGGGATTGAATACAGCCAGGGGCATGTTGGGCGAGAAATTCGACAGCGGTGCGATCGCATAAACCTGCACCCGCCTGGATCGTATCTTCAATATGCAGCGTGGGAGAATCTTCTGGGGCGATCGCTGCGGCAATGCCACCTTGTGCCCAATCACTGGCGGATAAAGCAACGGTTTCTTTGGTAATCAAACCGACTCGCAAGGATTCTGGCAGACACAGAGCTGTGTATAGTCCAGCGGCACCAGCACCGACTACTAAAACATCAAATTGGCTGGGAATATCTATTTGAGACAAGGTAATGGAGAAGTTAGGAGTTAGAAGTGAGAAGTGAGGAGTTAGAAGTGAGGAGTTAGAAGTGAGGAGTTTTGAATTTTTAACTCATAACTCATAACTCATAACTCATAACTCATAACTCCTAACTCATAACTCATATCATGCCCCACTCCTTAGAATCAGGAGTGGGCTGTTATTTGCTACATTAACTGCAATTCAGTTATCTGTA
>NZ_CAWUDN010000156.1:0-13704 GCF_963920915.1 Nostoc sp. PCC 9305 | reverse complement strand
AAAGACTCATTAATGGAGTTCAAAGACTCATTAATGGAGTTCAAAGACTCATTAACGGAGTTCAAAGCCTCATTAACGGAGTTCAAAGACTCATTAACGGAGTTCAAAGCCTCATTAATGAAGTTCAAAGACTCATTAACGGAGTTCAAAGCCTTATTAATGGAGCTAAAAGCCTCATTAATGGAGTTCAAAAACTCATCCCCTATTCTCAATGCCCCATGCCCAATACTTCTCTACGAGAGGCTGCGCCAACGACTCCGCTCAGTACAAGTGCCCAATGCCCTATTCTGAATGCCCAAATTAAATAACCTATGCGCCGTAAAAAGGACACTCTCTGCACAGAATTTGCCTTCACTCTTCCTAGAGGATTGAGTGATGGCGAACAACGAGTACATCGTCATGGGGTGATGCGTTTAGCCACCGCCAAAGATGAAATTTTGGTGCAACAAGAGCGCAAAGTTCAGGAAAATCCAGCTTACGGTGTCTTGGTAATGCTTGCAAGGGTTATCACTCGTTTGGGCAGTTTCAACTCTGTTAGTCCTGATTTACTCGAAGGACTGCTCTTATATGACATTGCCTATCTCCGAGAATTTTACAATCGAATCAATCAACAAGGCAATGTACACATTCCGACACAATGTCCCCACTGCAATACTCAATTTTCAGTGGAGCTAGAACTAGCGGGGGAGTCGTAAGCTACCCCTCTGATACTTTATATGAGGAGGTAGCTTTTATTGCTTATCATTTCCACTGGTCACAAGATGATATTTTAAATTTAGAACATACTACCCGTCAGCGCTGGGTGGCAGAAATCAATAAAATTAACCAAAAATTAATATGAAAGTTAAAGTTAGCTACTCACCAAATCTAAGTGAAGTCAATGAAGTTGACCTTACCACAGAAACTCCAACCAGAGGAGAATGGCTAATAGGTCGTTCTCCTGATTCTGATTTAGTCCTAGACAGCCCTGATATTAGTCGGGTACATGCTAAGTTTTTTGTTAAAAGTGGAAATTACTACTTCTCCGATCTTGGCAGTAGAAATGGTTCAATAGTTAATGGGAAACAGGCTGAAAAAGATCGACCATATTCTTTGAGTGATGGAGATATTATTCGGATTGCAGATTATGTTTTGATTTTGGAAGCAGTTGCTCCCGCTTATGAGCAACCAGAGACAGTCTTTAGAATTATAGATCCTTCACTATTTTCTCGATCGCGATCGCCTGAAAATGTCAGCGCTCCCAATGTTGTTAATCCAGTCCCAGAGGTAGTTAACAAAGTTCCACCGCCAATTAGTCCCGAAGTAGAAACACCCCCTTCCCCAGAAATCAGCGAAATTGAGGAAGTCGTTGCTACTCAACCTGATGATGTCATCCCGGTTGTTGAGATAATCGCCCCTGAAAACATCATTCAGTTACCAGAAGCAGTTAGCGAAGTTCCACACGATGTTCGTAATGAAATTGTTGATTTGCGGACATTAGTTACACCAGAAGTCAGCGCCGATAGTGAGGAAGTCGAAGTTCCAGAAGTCAGCGAAGCCTCAGAAGTTTCTTTGACTGAACCTGATAACGCTATAGCTGCACCTGAAAACATCATTGAAACTCCTGAAGAGGAAAGTGTTCTTCCAGAAGCTAACCATGATGAGGCTGTAGATTTTGAAGCAGCACTGGCGACAGAATCTACTTTCGTACAACAGCGTGATATAAGTGCTACGCCAGACACTACCTACGACGAGAATGCAGAGTTAGAGGCAGCACTAGAAGCAGAAGTTACCTTCGTACAGCCACGTGATATTTTCAACGAAGTTCCTGTACAAAGCGCCATTCCCGAAGCTACCTACAATGAAAATGCAGAGTTGGAGGCAGCACTAGCAGCAGAAGTTACCTCCGTCCAGCCGCGCGATATTTTCCACTCTGTATCTCAGGAGGAGAATAACATTCCCGAAGCTACTCATGATGAAGTCGTAGATTTGGATACGCCAGTCGCAGAACCAGTGAGTGAAGTTGTTGAAAACGCAGAAATTCAGCCGCCAGAAGCATTAAGCCAAGTTACACAGGATATAGATGAAGCAATAGATTGGGATAGGTCAGTTACAGCAGCAGACAGCGCAGATGTTGACGAATTAGAACCTACTTCTGCGGTAGATGAAACAACAAGCGAAGTTTCTGAACCATCAACTGCACCTGATGATGCCATTGCGGAAGTTTTAAACAATCAATACATTGATTTGAGTAATGCAAGTACTGAAGAAGTTAGTCTATATGTTGATGGTGTTGCTGCACAAATAAGTGAAATTTCTGACTCAGCTGATATTCCATCTTTGGAAACAACAGAAAGTGGAGCTACTGAGAGCATCAGTCAAACTATTGAAGAATTTCCGCAAACTCCAGAAGAAACAAATGTTAGTGAGTCTCCTCAAGCAATCATTGAAAGAAATATAGTACTGATTGCCCATGAAAGCAAGAAATCAGAACTTGCTGAATTGGTTTCTGAACATCAGGAATTTTTCTCGCAGAGTTTTACAATTACCTGGCCATCTATTAGTGAAGTCTTACATCAACAGGCAGGGATAACGATTAGTCAACAAACTCCCGCACCAACTTCTGGAGGATATCAAACAATTGCTTCATTGGTTGGAGCCGGAGAAATTGTAGCAGTTATTTTCCTGCGAGATTTGCTGCAACCTCAGCCCGGTCAAGCAAATGAAGAAGCACTGTTAAGATTATGCACTATTAATCAAGTTTTATTGGCTACTAACTTCTCAACAGCAGAGGCAATTGTGCATTATCTCAAACACATATAGCAATTTTAAATGAGTTATGAACAAAAATATCCCTGACTTCTTAAAGAAGTCGGGGATTTGAGCATTTTGATGTTCGCAAGTAAAATATGATTGCTATACTTTTTGAAAAGTTGCAAATTGCGTAGAATAATTTCAATACTAAAAATTAATCTCAAAATATACGTATATTTTAAAGTAAAATCTATTTAAAAAAATGGTTGTAACTTTTAAAAGTTTATTTAGACAGCCAGTTATTCTTTCAAGTGCGATCGCAACACTTCTGTTAGTAGGAATTCAAAAACTGGGGGTTTTCGAGCCTCTAGAAATGAAAGTCTACGACCAAATGATGCAATTACGTGCCGACCCAGGCCCAGACACTCGTCTCTTAATTGTTGCTTTAAGTGAAAAAGATATCCAAAAATGGAATTGGCCCCTGTCTAGCGAACTTCTAGACCGGCTATTAGGCAAACTTGAAGAATATCAACCGCGAGTCATTGGTCTAGATATTTTTCGTGACTTACCAGTACCGCCTGGTCATGACAAGCTACTGCAACGCCTCCAACAGAGCGATATCATCATTCCTATTTGCAAACATTCTGGTTCTAACAATCCGGGAATAGCGCCCCCAAAAGGCGTTGAAGCAGAGCGAGTCGGATTTAATGATGTCGTAGAAGATACTGATGCCACAATTCGCCGCAACCTCTTATTAGTAAGTGCAGAGGAATCCGATTCTTGTCAAAGTACTTATTCCTTTAGCTTACAACTAGCACTCAAATATTTAGAAGTTGGAGGCATCCAACCAGAATTTACGCCTAAAAAGGAACTACGACTACGTAATACTGTATTTAAACCCCTGCAAAGTAACGCTGGCGGCTATGAAAAAGCAGATACCAATGGCTACCAAATCCTGCTTAATTACCGTTCTGGTCATCAGGTTGCCCAGCAGGTAACTATTACAGAAGTAGTTGCAAATCAAGTTAAACCAGATTTAGTTAAAGACCGCATCGTTTTGATTGGTTCAACAGCCAATAGTTTAAATGATATTTTTAATACGCCCTTTGCTAGTGGTAAGTCAGATAATTCTGGCAAAATGGCTGGAATTGAAATTCATGCCCACAGCGTTAGTCAAATTCTCAGTGCTGTTCTGAACAAACAACCTCTATTTTGGTTTTTGCCTGAGTGGGGTAAAGTCTTTTGGATATGGGGATGGACTGTAGTTGGTGGGTTGCTGGTATGGCGGATTCAACATCCGCTAGGCTTAGGATTAGCAGCCGCAACAGCCCTGGCAGTATTATTTGGAGCCAATTTTGTCATTTTTACCCAAGCTGGATGGTTCCCAGTCATACCTCCGGCGTTGGGGTTAGTATTTACCGCCGGCAGTGTCCTTGCCTATAGTGCTTATCAAACCAAGCAAGAGCAAAAAGAAATTACCCAACGGGTTCAAGAACACCAACAATTAATTCTAGAATTGCAAGGTCTTTTACGGCAGCGCGGCAACGCCTCAAATGAAGCACCAACGGTAATTGTTGATTCCATTGGGCAAGAAATTGCACTAGGAACGGTACTAAACAACCGCTACAAAATTACTCAACCCTTGGGTTCTGGGGGATTTAGCAATACTTATTTAGCTGACGATATCCAGCGTCCTGGTAATCCGCAGTGTGTGGTTAAACAGTTGCGACCTCCCCGCCAAGATGCAGAATATTTAAATGTTGTCAGACGCCTATTCGACGCGGAAGCAGAAATTTTAGAAATTTTGGGTAAGCACCCACAAATTCCTCAACTACTAGCTTTTTTTGAAGAAAATCGGAAATTTTCCCTAGTACAAGAATTTGTTCGAGGGCACGCTATGGATAAAGAGTTAACTGCTGGGAAGCGACTCAAACAAGCTGAAGTTGTGGAGATACTCAAAGAAGTTTTAAATGTGCTGGTTTTTGTTCATAGTTATGGCGTAATCCATCGAGATATCAAACCTAGTAACTTAATTAGGCGAGAATCAGATCGGCACATTGTTTTAATTGACTTTGGCGCTGTTAAGCAGATTCAACCCCAGCAGCAAGAAGCTCAGACAATTTCAATTGGCACTCCTAATTATGCACCTTCGGAACAAATGAGCGGGTTGCCAAAACTTAACAGCGATATTTATGCGTTGGGAATTATGGGAATACAAGGTTTAACTGGGGTAGAACCCAGAGAGTTTCGTAGAGATACAAATACTGGTGAAATAATTATCCAAAGTGTAGCTGATGCTAATCAACAGATTTGGCAACATTGGCGCGAATTCACTGAGGCTACAGACGAGTTAGTGATAATTTTAAATAGAATGGTACATTTCGATTTCACTCAACGATATCAGTCAGCCGCAGAGGTGCTAGAGGCTCTCAAAAGTATTTAGGAAAAGAAGGCAAACTGTAATAGATACAGCACTTACGCCAAGCGTCGCCAGATTAAAATACAGTTCAGTTAAGCAAAGCAAAACCCACCAAAGCCTCGGAAACGTTGGGTTTGGTTTCGTTCCTCAATCCAACCTAAGCTGCGTATGGTTTTTGGTGCTAACTGAACCGTATTGCGCTGTATCACCCTAAAAGGATCGATACTTTAGTTATGGGCTTGTCTTAGTTCTTAGACGGTTCACTCTTGCTAGACTGTGCAAGACCAGCACCAGCACCAAGGGCGGTTCCTGCCAAACCTATCCCTGCTGTTGCTAGGTTTGTCTCCAGGGTTTTATGGTTAGAACCTAGATGTGTTGCAAGAACTAAGACAGTGAAACCAATTACTCCTCCAATCAATGAGATAAACATGGGAGTTAGGGCTTGAATTATAGCAGGAGCTGTAGATCGGACTACTTCTGGGTTTTTAGCTTTGTCTTCTGAAGGATTTGTTTGTCGAACTACTTCAAGATTTGTAGATTGCATAGCGGTTGCTCCTTTTATAAGGATATATTGTTTGATTTTTCCAATTCAAGTGATAGCCCGCATTTCTCACAAGTCCCGCCATGTATGCAACGGGCTACGAACTCCTAATAATCCTTGCCCAGAATAGGTTTCGGCGATTTATATGTGTGTTTTTTGTGATGCAGTATGAAAAACCGCAAGAACCGATTTTATAAGGTTTTGAGAATTGTCGTGAGAAATTCGGGCTAGACCAGATAATAGAGATTGAATGAAATTTAGAAAGGTTGAATAGTTTTTGTAAGATAAACTATTCAACCTTTCCAAGTGTAATTTAGAGGAAAAATGTGAGTAACTTGTGAGGATTGATAAACTAATCCAACGTGCAGAGAATGGAGTTTTTGAGTGTCAGTCAACCGAAAAAATTTTAAAAGTCTTGCTATGCAAGCATTTCCGCTAAATACAGCTATAGTACAAAACAATCCATTAATCCCACAACTTCCTTAAAAAGGCTTGGCTTGCTTATAACCCTTTTTTAAGGGTTCGCCACGGGCGGGGGGATCTTAACGAACCTTATAGCGACCTAACCGCCCAATTTAAACGCGATCACATTGCAAAAAATAAATTATCGAAAATTATTTGTATATTTGTAGGCATTCATCACAAGTGCGATCGCACTCCTCGGTTTAAAGGACTCCTCTAAGCATATTGTTGCGGACAATAGTTATAAAAAAGCCTGGTCAATCTCATGACCAAGCTTTTAACTATTTCAATCAATCATTGCAGGTAAAGTAGTGCGATCGCAAGCAAACCATTAGTTAGCAGATTGTTCCAAATTCACCTTGACAACTTTGTTCTTTTCTTGCTCAGTTTTAGGCAATGTTAGATTCAAAATGCCATCTTTATAATCTGCCGTAACGTCAGTATTTTTAATCCGAGCCGATAGAGGAATTACGCGTTGAAATTTACCGTAATGAAACTCACTTCTGGTAACACCTTTTTCCTCTGTTTTCATTTCAGACTTCCGCTCACCGCTAACGTAAACAGCATTTTCTGTGATTTGCACATCCAGGTCTTTAGCTTCTATCCCTGGCAGTTCTATCTTCAGATGAATCGCATCTTCAGTTTCTTTAATTTCAGCGGCAGGAACTTTGCTTAAGCCTTTGTCAAACAATGCAGATGGTAGTCTGGTATCTTCAAATAAACTATTGATTTGGTGTTGTAGAGTGTCAATTTCTCTCCAAGGATTCCAACGAACTAGTGTCATAACTCTTCCTCGCATTAGTTAGTATTGTTTAATAAGTTTTGCACTTAACCTTGTGCTTACATATTCATATTATGCAGAGTTAAAGCTGCTGTAAATTCGGTTTTTAGCACTAATTAATTGATGATTGCCGTACTAAATTAGATAAGAAAAGTTTTACGGTTTACTCTAATTTATCTGTTCGGTAAACCCGAATAGACAAATTAGATTCAATTATATTAAATCAATAAATCTGCTGTTGAAGGGATAGCGTAGGAATACGATGCCTCAGTTGGGCTATATCTACAACTGAGTAACAACACTGCATAAATTTTTAGATAACCTCAGTTAAATATATATCTGTTCAAGTTTGTTCTGAACTTTACTCCCGATTTATTAACCAACACAGCATCAATAATGAAACTCTTTTCTCCACTCAATTTTGCACACATTCTTGATTTTAGTGTCCTATCTAGAATCACTAGGACTCAAATAGCTACTCATAGCAAGAGTGGCACATCAATCAACACAGCTGTCAAATCTAATACTTTACGCAACGATTCTACAAATATCAATTGCCTCAAAACCTTTGATACTGCTGTTCTTGCTTATCAGATGATGGGTCTTAGCGACTTTGAATGAACCGTAGGATGCGCTCAATTAAATCACCCGAATGGGTGAGGAGTAAATCAACCGTTCAGGTGAACTGGGTGTAGGAAGTTAAGACAGCTAAAAAATAAGACTCTATTACTCAATAACACTAATTGCACTTTACTATAACTAAGGATAATCCTATGAAACTCTCTATCTTGATTGATTCTGTACTCATTGTTACTTCTATTGCTTTATTGCCTGGAATCGGTGGCGTTCAAATAGCTACTAGCAATAGTGGCGAACCTATAGCTATCAATTCTAACAATTCATCTAACGTCAGCTACCTCAAAGCCTTTGATGCTGCATTTCTAGCTTATCAAGGTAATCTGAAAGCACAGGGTAGTCTTAGCGGTAGCGCTTTGGTATCTCAATACCAAACAGGAAACCTGACTGCATTAAATGTGGTTAAGACTGCTGTCAACGCTAAAAATTTACCAGCACAAGAAGCTTTGAATCATAAAGGTTATCTAAACGCTGTTGAGTCGCATCTGACATCAAACAATAGCATTAGTAATATATCTTACTAAGTACATACTTGCGGAGGTTCATAATGGATTTATGAAATGCTGTACTATCATCTGGTTGCTTTGACAAGAAAATGCCTAACCGAGCAGGAAAAGCTGCTGTTTCCACCTAATTACCATCTCATTTGCAAAAATTACTTTTACCCCTCCAACATCTTGGAGGGGTTTTTAGTTGGTGCTACGGTTGCTACTTGCTCTAGCGTCTCCCATGCACAGTAGCACTGGAATGCTTTCTGCTCCCACAACGGCGTGACTCATCACACTTTTAGAAAAAAGGGACAGGTCATAAATTATTTACTGTTCTATCAAATTAACGTTGTTAAGTTACTCAGCAGGTGTAGTTTTCACTTCCAGGCTGTGTTAGATATTGTGATGCGAAACAGGAGTATAGATACGTTGCTAAAGCTTTCTCCCGAATCTCCTCTATTTATTGTGTTAATCATTATTAGTTTTCTAGTAGTAACTTTATCAACTTGGTTATCATCTAAACCATTCGTTTTAAAACCATTTGGAGTTAATGATATTGTCCAGTTACTCACATTACAATTATTTATTTCTTTATTGTTAGAGCGTTCTTTAGAAGTTTTTATAACTACTTGGCGTGGCTCATTCGTCGAACAATTAGATATTAGTATTCAGCAAGAAAAGGCTCTAATCTCTGAGAAAATAAAACTTATGGAAGGACAACAGCAACAGTTTCCTTCTTCGGAATCAACAAATCAAATCAGTGGACTACCACCAGAAGGAATGAGTTTAGAACAGCAAATTATCCAAAATTTTACACAAAATCAACAAAATTCATTAAAAGTTTTCCAGCCACAAATGGATGATATAAATGAAAAAGAGCGCCAAAGAGCAGCCTATAAATCTGATACACGAACAATTGCTCTATGGACATCTCTTTTATTCGGTCTTTTAATGAGCGCAATAGGTATTCGCTCAATCGAACCACTTGTAGTTATTGATTTAGATAATCCCATACAAGTAGTTATTTTCCGTTGTTTAGATGCACTGCTGACAGGAGGTTTAATTGCAGGAGGTAGTGAGGGAATTCATAAGCTCATAAAAGTTTTTATCGACTTTATGGAAGCTACATCTAAACAAATAAAAAATCAGTCATCATCTTGATGAAACTCTGAATGCAGGCTAATATTACAGTAATATCTATTCTAGGTATAAAGTACTATCTTCCCATAGATAATCTTTAATCTCTACAAAATTTTTGTTTAAGTTGCGTAATAAATCTGCTTCAGATAAAATCTGAACTCCTTCCATTTCTAACTTAATTTTTTGTTGGCTCACATAAGTTATCAAATAACCTTTAGAGTCTAATATTCTATGTAACGGATAATCCGCAACCGAAGTTTTTTTCAGGTATATAGGAATAGCTCTTAGATAGCTATTATCTACTCCTATAGCTTTGATTATCTGTTTATATGTAACTACTTTTCCACTTGGGATTTTGATAATAAAATTTAGGAATCGGTTATATGGATTTTCAGATAATGCTGGAAATCGATTGGCTTGAAATTGAAAATTACTACCAACCTTGATTTGACCTGATTTAATAACTACACCTAAAATTCCTCTTTTATTTTGGATGCTTTTTAATGATTTTACCAAGTGAGCTATTCGCTTACATGGTTCGCAGTAAAAAGTTAATCTAATTGCCGCGCCACTTTCAAAGTGTAGCAGAGAGCCAGGGAGAAATTTATCAATTTCTAAACCTTGAACCACGATATTTTCTCGCAATTCTCCTGGTTGAATTGATAAGTTGGCAATCTCTTCGTACCTAACAATTAAAACTTGCCTGGGACTTATCGGCTCGGCATTAATATCTTCTTCTATACCATGATTTACCTTTAAATTTAATGTATTAAGCTCTACCATTGCAGAGCCTACTTTTACTTTGCTGAAAAGATGCATGATTGAGAGAGCCATATTCATTCAGCGGCGCAATCAATTTTCATTTGAGGATGTGAATTCAGGTAAATTCTCAGATTTACTAAGAATAAATAAACTTCCATCTCCTCCACGTCCAATTCTTAAGGTTTCATCTAAGTAAGTAATATCCAATGTGGCAGTTCTGCTAGTAGGATTATTAGCTGAGACAACCTTAAATGGGTTAAATTGGGGAGTATTAATGCCAAGAATTTTTTCAATTGATAGATAGCGCTTATCAAAATAGACGTTGATACGTTTGTTCTGTAGAGGCTCTAAATCTTCTTTGGCTGGCTCAAAGCTAGCCGTAACTTTGACATATCCCGCTACTAGCCCCAAAGGATGTTTAACTTTAGCTAGATTGAAAAACAATTTATTTGCAACATTAATCACTTGATAAACTTTACCTAGCTTTAATCCCAATGGAAGAGAAGCTAAAGAACGTATTTCTCTGGCTGTGGAGTATTGCAGTTGCCAAGCTCCCTCCAGCAAAGAAGTAGCATAGAGAAGAGGATTGAGATTGGGATTGACGCTCTCCAGTTCCGTCGTCAATTGTTCAATTTCTGCGGCTAAGGTTTTGTCTATCTGTAAATCGGTAAAGGGAGAGCCATCGCTCTTACTTTGAATATTCTCAAGCTTTGCTTGTAATTTTTCCTTAATTAAAAGTTGATTATTCAATGGTTAAATATTTTCCTTTATATATCCTAATTTCTTTAGTTCAACTTCTATGCGGGAAGTGCATAAAAGTTGAATTATCTAGATGAAATTAGTCAATGAGTTGTGGGGTGGGAATTTGCGTATCGATATCCGCTTGGGAAAAAGTGGGGAGCAACCAAGTACTCTCACCCGCCTTAAATACTTTGGCAGGTTCAACATTCAATTCAATTGCACCAGTGGCTAGATTGGTTCTAGCAAGAGACTGTGTACCATCGACAAACTTAACGGCGATAGGTTCAGTTAGTTGTTGTGGTTGAGCGTTTGGGCCTAAAACCACTTGAGAACCTGCGGGTAAGTAAATGCCATCGCAATCCCAATCATCATCAGTGATTGTTCCTGCGCCCAGAAAGTAGAGTTGGGTTGGAATTTTTTTTGGTTTATTGGCATAGACTGCCAAAGTCTTTCCAGTTTCATTGCGGCACTGCGCCCGCTTTCTAGCTGTTTCTATGACATTTTTCTGAGACTGCAATTTTGCCAGTTGCTGCTGGAATTGCTCAGGTGTATAGCCAGCTTGCTCAGGTGTATTCTTTACAGTTAGAAGTTGATTGAGTGCCTGAGTTACCTCAGCATAGTCAGCCCCCTTAGTGAAATCCTTACCTGCCCAAGAGGGTTGAGCAATTAGCAGGTTCACCATCAATACGAGAGCGACAAGAACAATTTTGAGAAACTGCATATATTTCTCTTTTTTTTGAAATTAGTGTTCAGTACCACTGAAACTTTACCAGATTTCAAATCCTTGAAAATTTCGATCGCGATCGCACCACATACCCATAAGATTAACTAATATTCTTATAAGCTCTCCTCAATATCCACTAAAAGGTGTTAGCAGTTAACTAGTAACTGATGGCTGATATCAAACTCTTAACTGGGTGACGGCGATATTACCAGAAAAACATACATCTACATCGCTGCCAGGAGTACGATCGCGTTTGCCATATTCGCCTACATAATAGAAGTTATCGCCTTCAATTCGATAGTTAACGGGCAAAGGTTTGGTACAGGCTTGGCAAAATACCACTTCAGGATTTGGTTCTCCTGGTTGCAGATGCGGTAGATTCACATTCCAGAAGCTTCCTGGCTCTAAGGGACGCTTGAGTAAATCCGCTAAGACTTCAGCAGTGAATTTGGCAGCCAGATCCCAATCAAAATTCTGTTTGGCTTTGCGATACTGAGAAATGGCAATTCCGGGAATACCGTGCATCGCGGCTTCTCGCACGGCGGCAACTGTGCCAGAAATATAGGCATCGACTCCCAAATTTCCCCCAGCGTTGATACCTGAAAGTACAAATTTGACATCTGCGGGAATTTGTGTTATGGCAATTCTCACACAATCAGCGGGAGTACCTGCGATCGCATACTCAGTCTCAGAACGTCGCTGGAGGTTGATAGCACGAGTAGTAGTCACTTGATGTCCACAGCCAGACTGATGATCGGCAGGAGCAGCGATAATAGAATTTTTGCCGTTTACAGCTTTGAGCAGCGCTTGGATACCGGGGGCATCAATGCCATCGTCGTTAGTTAAAAGTATAGTCATGTATATATGATATTGATTTAGCTAAAATATCAGAAAAATGCAGATATCAACCATCACATAGACATCTCTATAAACTAAATATGCATTGTCTAGAACCCTTGTAGAGAGCTAGCAGGATAACGTCTTGAGGCGTTGCATATTTGCGGGATGATTTTGCTAGTTTTGTGGGATGGGCATCTTGCCCGTCCCTTGTATTTCAGGGCGCTCGTGTCGCCCACCCTACAAGAATCATCCCTTGATTCAGCAACGCTCGTCTTGACATTCTTTTTCACTCAGATATCTAAAGCTACTCGCAGATATGAAAAAATATGGCGTTGCTGAACCAAAATATAAATCATGCGATATGATTTCTAGATGGTTTGCAAATTCCGCCCTAAGCATTTGGGTTAATTCCCAAAATGGGCGGTATTTCTTGTGACTAGTAAGGAGTTTAGCCTCAG
The DNA here is from genome assembly GCF_963920915.1 of Nostoc sp. PCC 9305. NCBI lineage: Bacteria > Bacillati > Cyanobacteriota > Cyanophyceae > Nostocales > Nostocaceae > Nostoc > Nostoc sp. PCC 9305. The sequence continues at coordinate 979 of NZ_CAWUDN010000156.1, read as the reverse complement.
GTTAATGCTTGCAACCGCCCTCAGAACAAGTTTGTGTAATCAAAAATCCCGTACAATATACATATTTGCTGGGAATATCAGAAATTTTACACTGAAGAAAATCGGGAACGAGGTGATTTTTGCAGTGGTTCTGTAGTATTTTTGGTGCAAGTCTGTCTTAGGGATCACACGATGAAACAGCTCCTCAAACAAGTTTTTAGCAGTCAAAAATACCTCATCCGGCTAATTCTACCTTTGGTGACGGTTATTTTCGCAGCCTCGCTGTTTGCTACACCTGCTTTAGCCACAGGTGTGTATCAAATACCCAGCCTGACAGCAGAAAATGACACCTGGGTTTTGGATCGAGGTGAAGTGATCAGCCGTCTGAATGAAGGCAAGATTAGCAGCGCTTTTAAGGATTTGGCAAAGCAAACAGATAAGGAAGTCAGAATTGTTACTGTTCGCCGACTCGACTATGGCGAAACACCAGAAAGCTTTACTAAAGAACTGTTTGAAAAATGGTTTCCAACAAAAGCAGCCCAAGCTAATCAAACCTTGTTGCTTCTTGATACAGTTACCAATGGTACGGCCATTATTACTGGGGATCAAGTCAAGCCAATTCTTACTGACTCTATTGCCGAGAGTATAGCTACTGAAACAGTAAGTGTGCCGTTACGCAATGGTGACAAATACAACCAAGCATTTCTCGATGCCAGCGATCGCCTTGTCGCCGTTCTCTCTGGCAAAGCCGATCCAGGGCCACCCCAGATAACTGACAATGTGCAGGTTGGAGGCACTTTCAAGAAAGCAGAAGAAACCAACCAAGGTAACGCTACTGCTTGGGTAGTAGGATTGTTAATTGCTGCCACCGTTATTCCAATGGCAACTTACTATATTTATCAGATAAATCAGCCCTCTTCTAATGGGTAAGGCGGGAGTTAGGAGTGGAGTTAGGAGTTAGGAGTTAGGAGTTAGGAGTTAGGAGTTAGGAGTTAGGAGT
>NZ_CAWUDN010000155.1:0-13841 GCF_963920915.1 Nostoc sp. PCC 9305 | reverse complement strand
TCGGGGGATTTAGGGGGATCTTCAACGATTTTGGTTTTATACAAAGATGTGTGTATACCGTAGGTGGCTTAATGAGAGGCAGAGCCTCTCGTAATACATTCCCAGCCTCCAGGCTGGGAACGAGGCAACACAAGACTTTGGGCTTATCTTAGTGCCATTCGGGCCTGTATCTAGTAGTACCGCTTGCTTCATTCTGTTAATGGTCTTTTAAGGTACTCCTTGTTTGTCGAGAGATCCCCAGGCCCAGAATCCACGCAGCCAACTAAGTCTCCTGCTGCTTCTAAAGCAGACATTGGCGTGCCATCATGGTGCTCAAACTCCACTGTTGCTGATTTCAATTGCAGAAATTCTACAAAGTCAAGTACTTGCTGCTGTTGTTCCTTTGATAAGGTAAGAACCTTTTGGGCAATAATTTACTCTAGACCAATTGCTCTCGTCACTAGTCTTTCCTCCAGTCCTATCACTTCAAGTCTAAATCCAACTGCCTCAGTCACACAGAAACCAGCAGAACGTTAAAATTTTGAGATGACTAGCTTTTGGGCTTTTATCAGCAACCAACACCTTGATACGGCTAGTTCTGACCCTATTAGTTTACGCTAATAGGGCGTGGTCAAAAGCTGTTTTTGGGTACGAACAACAAGCTCAATCCCACAATAATATTGAAGGCAAGTTATTGTTCGCCAAACGCAGCAATTGATAACCAATTCCAGATATACCGGGTAAAAAGCCAGGATTAAATACAGAATTGGGTAAGTTGGGGAACAGTTGATAAGCTCCAGTTCGCTTGGCTCTAGCCACAACATTTGTTACATTCTGGTGAGCAATTTGATGCCAATCAGGACGGGAACAGATTTTTGCACCGACTAACAGCACTTCTGCCCTACCGAAGTTACCACAGCACAAGTGATCGATCGCTTGTAAGCCAAAATTCTGAGTAGTTTGGAGAGCAATTTCAATTTCTTGTTGAATTTCCGGCGTTTCCACAATTCTCACACTGCCTAAGCGTCCTAAACCAATGCCGGCTGCACCATGACACCACTTATTTGCAAAGTCAGATTGCCCTGATTGTCCCATTCTGCGGAAGTCTGGCCAGTTGGCAGTGGACTGGCAAAAGACGCTACGCTCATACTCAATTCCTGCTAAACCTGCTTCTAAGAATTTGCCCTCCAAGGTGGCGGCATAAAGTCTTAGCAAGGCATAGGAGATGCCTGCGGCTCCATGAGAGAAGCCAGTTAAGGGCTTGTCCCAATAAGTATGCCAAGCTTTGGGCGCACCGTTGTGGCTAACTTGACGGTTGATTAAATGTTGTCCACAGGCGATCGCTTTTTCTAAAACGGTTGCTTCTCCTGTGGCTTGATGCAGGGACAATAACCCTAAAATTGCCCCTGCTGCTCCACTCATAATATCCAAGTGTTCATCGGCAGCAATTAGTTCTGGTGTCATCAACTCGGCTAATACTTGAGCGTCTGGCAAGAGCGTTGGATCGTTGAGGAGTTGACTAATTTTCACCAAGCTATAGATCATCGATCCTAAACCTGTTGCACCCCCAACGCCCATGAAACGAGCCATGCGTTCCCAAGTTTCGGGTTCAACGGTGTGGATTTGGCGACGCAGAGATTGCACTGTCCTCAATGCTAAATCACGGTAACGGGAATCACCAGTTACTTGACTTAGTGCAGCTAAAAACAAAGCAACTCCAGAGCGTCCATCACAAAGAGAATTGTTTAATACTTGCAGTTGATATCGTTCGGCGCGAGGTATAAAGTCTAAGCCAATCCAGTTAACGCTGCCATCAGGGTCAGAAATGGCTCTGGTTTCTAGTTGAGTGGCGATTTCTTTGGCTTCGGCAATCAATTGTTCCGAATTCAGCAACGGTAACGATTCGCCCTGCCATTGCCCACCTTGGCGGCTGAAAGTGGTTGCAATTTTGGCATCGAAGGAGCCTTGAATAATCGCTACTTGTCGAGCTAAGTCGGTTTCATCTAGAGATTGTAACTGGTTGAGCAGGTCTTGGTAACTGGATTGCTTGAAGTAGTTGGGAATGGAAGAAGAACCATTTAAACTCAGTTCATCAACCACAGCGCTAGCCGTGAAGAAGGGAATATCCAATTGTTCCATTGCTCGGAGTTCCGCGCTCAAAACAGGAAAGGCGTTCGGTTTATCTTGAGCAACTAGAAAAGCACGACTGAGAACATCGAGTTGAATACTGTAATCTACACCGTGTTTGAGGTAATCGGGTGCCAAAGCTTTTTGAAGGATGATGCCATAAATGCGGGTGTTGCGGAAGATAAAGCGCACCTGCTGATTTTGCATAGCAGATAGCAAACTTTGGCGTGAAATTAAGAAATCTTTGTGCGCCATCAAAAAGCGATACATCTGCTCAAACCCAGTGGTGATTTGCAGTTGATAATCGTTTGGAGACAGAACAACTTCACCTAATAACGGCACATTTTTCCCAATTGGCAAGGTTACAGGCTCAGACAACAGATGCATATTATCTGTATTAATGTTCTGCCAGCGCGGCACTTTACGGGGAGATAGTCGAGGATCTGTGCTGCCTAACCCGCTAATATCATAAGCGACGCTGCGATCGCCACTAAAGTCCCAACGCGGTAAAAGTCCGGTGCGGAGTACGGAATCCCAAAATTGTCGTGTGGCGGTTGTTTCTAAATCTTGGGTAAGCGGTGAGTCTTCAATGAGGTTCGGTTCGTGGTGCAGTAGCGTTTCCATGTCAATCAACACCAAATGTTCGCCATTGGCAATTAAGTTTTCGTAATGGCAATCTGTTCCCCGCAAAGCGTAAAGCACACACAACAGCATCCCAGAACGCTGATAGAATCGTTTTGCAGCTGCTTCATCAATACAAGGCAACTGTTCAACATGTTCTACCCAACCATAACCGTTGCGTTCAAGTACTTGAATGACTTTAAAATCTAAAAGATTGCTGTGTTGATTGCACCAATCCAAAAATTGATTAAAGACAACTTCTAATCCTAAATCTTTTGGTTTATAAACAAGTTTAAGTCCAGACTCAAAGGTGAGCAGAATCACCGTTCGTCCGCACTTATGTGGATCGGAAAGGGAGGTTTGAATTTCAACAACTTTGTTTTGAGAAAATGGAGCGATCGCTTGATTAAAAGTTCGTTGAATATCTGTCCTATCTGCAACTAAACGTTGGAGAAATTCAGCAGTGAACTCAACCCAAAAATTGACTACTGTTGCCACCAACCGACCGAGAACGGGATACTTCTGGAAAAAGGTCAGCATTCCATCTTCTAGGAGTTGATTGACAAACTTGGTGTAGTGAGTGTTATTGTTTTGTGTTTCCAGTCCCAGTAAGCCGAGCAAGCTTTGACCAAAGGGACGCACCTGAGAAAATTCAAAATCTAATGTCTTAGTGCAAATTCCTGCTAATCGTTTTAGCAGACCACGTTCTAGAGAACTGTAAGCGTCGTGGGAAAGAATCGATAAGGGAAGACAATCTTGGGTGAATTGACTGTCGCAGCGAGTCAGTAATTGCTGTCTGGCTACCAAGATAGCAGGCAAAAGGATATCTTCAAAGGCGATCGGATTTTGTGAATCGATTGGTAGAAATAATTCGGTTGCAGAATTGAATCCTGTAGCGGTTTGGATGATTTGCTGCAAGGTTTCTGCCCACTCCGGCAAAGGTCGATCGGCAAGTAACTCGATAGTTCCCAATCTGGAACTAACAATATCGAGGTCTAGCCCTTCCCACTCTAAGCGTTTGTGCAACTTATCCCATTTACCTTCTGCTGCAACTTCGCACCAGCGATCGCGCCGACGGTTAATTTCTTGTTCATTGACTCGATCGCCATTAATTGCAAATCTGCTTTCATCAAGGCGTTCCCAAATAAAGCTAGCATTGGCTGCGATCGCTCTTAAATCGTCTGATGTTTCCTGTTGGGATAAGCGAACGATTTGTTGAACCATAGCTGGATTTCTCATGATGGGAGTTAAAAGGTAAGTATCAATTCTGGTTTACGTTTTAATAATTGGCATTAAGAACAATAGCGTTTGTCTGAAATAAGTTTTAAATTAAGTACTAATTAGGTAAGTATCTAGGCATAAATAAATTGAAAATTTGTAGTAAGGACTTTACTTTAGTCCCGATCATCCTTGCTCTGAGCGATAAATCGCTTACTACAAACTAGGAGTTTATTTTATATTTAATTATGTCGGCATATTCTCGCGTAGTTGGCTATTTTGGAGTCAGCCTTGAATTTGTAAAAGCATAATTGTATTTTTTCAGAGTTGGTGATAGTAATTGCTAATTAAATTCCCTCTTTTTCTTGATTAAAAAAGTAAAGAGGGAACTGTTATGCGGCATCTCTTTCTGTGTTAAACCTCAGTAACAAGTATGGAAGTTATCCAAATTAAAATATTGGAACAGTTGGATCTAAAAAGCTCTTTTAGAAAAACAACCTAACTTTGGAAGCTACAAGACCAAAGAGAAAGAGAAGCTACATAATTTTTTAGCAGTGTCCGCCACCGCAGCCTTCTGTATGACATAGCTTAGGCGCACTATCAGCCATCATTCCACCACTAACACTGAGTAATTCTTCTTCACTCAGTTCATTGGAATCCACAAATGTTAGTTCTGCCAGCATTTGAGAAATGGCTTCAACTGTAAAGTTATAACCTTTCTCTGCACTCGCAATCGCTATCACTTTGATAGCTTCTGCTTGGTTAACTGCTGCTTTTACTTGTTGTTGTAATTGTGCGTTTTGCAGCAATTCTTTAATTTGGTGTAGCATAGGTTTGTTCTCCATTTTTATTGACTTATTTATACGGCAGAGATTGCACGCTTGTTTGGGGCGTGTTCTCTGCTTTTCTGATTTGAATTTAGAAAGAAATAGGGGAGAACTAGGGGAAATAGTTACGATTGTAGAAAAATTTTTCCGCACAGATTAATTCGGGAATGACATCGATATCCATCGAAATGCGCGATGTATTTCTGCCTCACAATTGATTGTCCAGAGTTTTACTGTAGATCCTCTCGTTTAGAGTCAATGAATGCATCCCTTGCTATAGAGCCATCCAAATCAGTGTTGTAACTGATCCGTTGCGGTCTGCCGATCTGGATATTGTTTGCTTCAAAGGCTAGCCGCACCCGTAGACGGAACTCTCGCCCCACATACCATTGTTCCATCGGTGCCGTTTTAATCCAGACGCGGACTAACATACCTGCATGGGAGAGGTCATCAATGCCTAGCACTTCAGGCAATTCTGGTAAGCGATCGCGCCATTCTGGTTCGTTATACAATTGCTGGGATACTTGCCTGAGAATTTCTAAAACATACTTCGGGTCGTTTTCATAGGCCACCACAATAGAAAAGTCTACCCGCGACCAAAGGCGGGTTAAGTTGTTGACATCAGTGATATTGCTATTAGGAATGGTAATTAACTGACCTTCGCCATTGCGTAGTTGAGTCACGCGCAGGTTGAGATTTTCCACCAGTCCGCTTTTATTTCCAATCTCAATCACATCTCCCACAGCAAATTGATCCTCCATCAAAATTAAGCAACCATTGACCAAATCTTTCATCAAACTTTGGGAACCAAGGGAAATTGCAATACCGATGACAGCACCCCCTGCCAAAATTGAACTAGTGGGTACATTAAAAATGTCTAGAGTCCTCAAGATACCGAAGGTAATGAAAACAAAAGTGATTAATCCTTTTAGTGCCCCGGAAACTGTTGCAGATCGCAGGGCAATCCGTTGAGTTTCACTCAAAGGGAGAGAGGGATGGGTTGTCCAGACATCGGTGATGTAGTCAATTAAGCTTTTGCCAATACGAATGACAACACTGATGAAAAACCAAATAATCAGCAGCGCTAGGGGACGGGCTAAAGCGTCACTCCACCATTTCATCAGGTAGGGGACGCGAGACATGATTACCACAATCCCGATGTACCATACGAGAATAAACGCCCAAAACAGTAGCAAGGTGAGAAAAGAATAGATCCCCAGTTGGCGCTTGAGAGTGAACTGTCGCTGGATGATTTCTAGAAATTGCGATCGCTGGTGGGCGATGGTGTGTGCCTCTGGTTCGCTGGTGTCGATTGCCTGAATATTGGCCGATGTTTCTGCCTGAGAGCGTTTGACCGCAGCCTGTTTTGCCTCAGCTATATGCTCTTGATAACGAGCTTGCAATATCGTTTGTTTGCGAATTAAAGTTCGCCGCAGGAACCATAACACAACACTGCCCAACACCAAGCCGATGCTGATTTGTAGTGCCTGCCCAACCCGTTGAGACAATACCTTAGGTGAGAAGAGTCGCTCGATGCGTTCCACTTCTGCTTGTAATATTTTTTGCCACTCCTGGGCTAATTCCTCCAGTGTTTTCCCATAGTAGTCAGCATCTGGCTCTGTCACTGTCACCAGCCTTAAAGAACGGGTCGTTTGATCGTCATTGAGCTGGAGGATTAGGCGGTTATTCAGGGTGGCAACAGAAATTATGGGAGTTTGTTTGGCTTTGTCAGCTCTATCGAGCGCTCGCATCAGCCGTTGCGTAATTTCTTCAGCACGTACTTCCACAGGAAGACTTCCCTCTGGCGGTTCGTTGCGATTAAAAACAGTGGGAGAGACAACCTTAAACAAAAGGTTTTTGTCTAGTGGTGAATTCACGTTGGCAATTTCATATTCACCGAGACGGGTGACGCCTTTAGGCGGTTTGTGCGGATCGTTAGAAGCGGCGGTGGGTGACGAGGGCAGTTGACTGTGGGCGATCGCACCCCAGCCAAACACCATTGCGATCGTCACCACAATGATTAGCACAAACCGAATTGTTAGACGCTGCAAGCGATTAAACGAGAGTATAACCATAGAGAACTATTGCCGGATTTCTCACGCATAGTGTAGGCTTCAGGGGAAGAGGAGTGTGGGGAGTGTGGGGGGTAAGACTTCTTCCCCATACTCCCACACCTCCCACACCCCTTGGATTTCTCACTTGTGAGAAATCCAGGTATTGCCCAACTGAATATCAGAACCTAATACTTCTTTGGCACTGCCTGATTGAGATTTTTGAATGTGGCAATAGTAGCATTTAAGTTAGGAGATTTACGGGCAAGGGTTGCTTGTTCGTAGGCATAGCCCACCGCTATTATGTCTGATTCTCCTAAGTAGCGACCTATCAGTTTGATACCTTGGGGTTCTCCTACTGGAGAAAATCCACTGGGTATGTCCAAGGCAGGAAAGCCTGATGGAGCATGAGCAAACACCTCGTTAGTGGGTACAATCAGAACACTGATGTTGTTGGTTTCAAATAGCTGATTTAAAGCATTGGTCGCCGTAGTTTTTAGGGTTGCTTTTGTGGCAGCACCTTCTTCATCTGTGATAGCTGTGTTTTGCGATGCTTCAATATATCGTTGCCCGTAGGGAATCCGATTGGTGGGGTCAGCCTTGTTGATCTCAATAATCTTTGCCAGTGATTTTACAGGTATCCCCTTGGCTTGGGCTAAGAAGCGGTTTAGGTCATTCTTAAAGCTATATTCCAGAACGGGGGGCGTTAGTTGTAAGTCTTCCTTTGGTAATTTGGTTGCGACAATTTCTACGACCTCGATCTTTTGTTTGCGTAGGGTAGCGATCGCAGCTTGGAACTGCCTATTTTGAGCATCATACCTTTGATTAAAAATCTGCCGAGCTTCGGCCAGTTCGTTTTCAGTTGGTTGTTTGCTTCCCGGTGCCCTATCGCTTTCAATAGCTTGCTTGATTTTTTCCTCCACGAAAGCTTTACCATAGGTTGCTACCCCAACCCGACGCTTGCGGGCGGCTTCTAGAGAGAGAAACTTAGTGAAATCGGGCTTGGCATCTACAGGAGTACCCACCATAGCAGTAAGCAAAGTTGCTACATCGGTTACGGTGCGTCCTATTGGTCCGGCGACATCAGCCCATGCGACTAGGGGAATTATATAATCGCCACTGACTAGCCCATAACTGGTTTTTAGTCCAACTACATCATTGATTCTGGAGGGTTGCACCACTGACCCTTGGGTTTCACTACCCACACTCACAGCAGTCAGATTTGCGGCAACTGACACAGCCGATCCAGAACTCGATCCGAGTGGGTCAAAAGCACCATAAGGGTTGCGAGTCTGTCCACCTAAAGCACTAAAGCCACTAGGCATACTGGGATCGAGGTAATTTGCCCATTCAGACAGGTTAGCTTTACCTAAAATAACGGCTCCAGCTTTTCGCAATTGTTGTACCAAGAGGGCATCGCGATTGGCTCGCCAGTCTTTGAGGGCGTAGGCTCCAGCCGTAGTATGCATTTTGTCGCCTGTAGCAATGTTGTCCTTAAGTAAGACAGGGATACCGTGCATACCTCCCCGGACTTTTCCAGCTTTTCTCTCAGCATCGAGTTTTTGAGCGATCGCTAGGGCATCAGGATTCAGTTCCATGACCGAGTTGAGTTTGTTGATGTCGTAGCATCGGATGCGATCGAGGTAATAAACTACCAACTCGGTGGCAGTGAGGTCGCCGCTAGCCATGAGCTGCTGCATTTTCGGCACGGTGGCTTCTAATAATTGCTTGTCTAGAGCCTGACGTCGCCCAGGAGAGAAGTTGGCTAGAGTCTTGGTAAAGGGGCTGAAATCTCGCGCACGCTTACTTGTGTAGTTGGGTTCTGCGACAGGAAATTTGGTGGGATAGCTGCGGACTTCAGCGACCGTTGCCACAAAGCCTTGAGTGGGGGTGGCTGTCTGAGAGTAGGCATGGGTGGCGAGACTGAGGGCGATCGCAGAGATTGCTGTGAGCATCAAAAATTTCAGGGTTTTCAATTTCATAGACTTGTTATCTTGGAGAGTTTTCTTACTGGAGTTTAGGTTAGTTCTCGGTGCAAAACTTTTGAAGTGAAAATGGTTTATTCAATGTTGAGATTTAGAGAAAAATAACAGCTAACTGCTTGACTATGATATTTTGATTAGCTTAAAGCTTTTCTGCACACAAATTTACAATACTCGGTGCTGAGTCAGGGCGGCCGCGTCATGTCAATAAGAAAAATATATTCTCAATAGAGTTAAAACTAATGAATGTCATTAACTTTTGCTGATTGGAAAAATTTTAGGTGTTGGCGCCGCCCGCCGCAGGCATCGCTTTGGGGCATAAAAAATAATCAAACGCGAAAGGAAAGATTTTTTCGTTGGTTCTTAACCTTCGTTGCGATCGAGAGTAATTTAGATGCGTTTGCTCTGAGTGCCGTCAAAAAGTTTCGGTTTATTACGGCTTTTTGCTTTACACTTTTAAACAAATTCAACTAAAATGTGGCTTGTCCTGCTATTATTATTTAAATTTTTGAAGAAAGCAGAAGATAAAAAGTAATTACAGGCATTCAAACACACTGTAATTGAAGACCACTAAATAATTTGATTTAGTGCAGGTATTAAAGTAAATTTGGGCAAGGCAAAAAGGCATACATTAAAAATTTTTTCTTCCCTTCTGCCCTCTGTCTTATCCCTTGCCCGCAGGACAGATAATATTTCCAACAATCAGAGTAACTTATGTTGATGTTGCATTTTACCAAGATAAGTAGATTGTCTCAATTAGTGACTTTTGCTGCTTGTGGCATCCTCTTGAGTATAGCTTCCATTACTACGGAAGATTCATCAGTTTTTGCACAACAAAAAATTAAACCCACTACTACTCCTTTGCTGATATCACAAACACGGCAACTCAGAGCAGAGTCAGGGCCGGATGATAAAGGTCGTTGGCGATTCTATAAGCCTAACGATGTCTCAGACGATGCAATGCAAGCCCAAGGTTGTACTAACGTTGGTGTTGGTGGTTCGAGTGGTGCAAATTGGCGCTGTCCCCGCGAGAGGATTAGGGTAGAAGCGGATGGTGATTCCCGTAGTCGTGATTCTCGCTACGATGATGATGATTCTCGGAATCGCGATTATCGTTACGGAGCCTCTACACGGCAACTCAGAGCAGAGTCAGGGCCAGATAACCGAGGTCGTTGGCGATTCTACAAGCCTGAGAATGTCTCAGACGATGCAATGCAAGCCCAAGGTTGCACAAACGTTGGCGGTGCTGGTGCGAGTTGGCGCTGTCCTCGTGAGAAAGTTAAGGTAGAAGTGGATGGTGATTCTCGTAATCGTGATTCTCGTTATGAAGTCTATACACAACAACTCAGAGCAGAGTCAGGGCCAGATAACCAAGGTCGTTGGCGATTCTACAAGCCTGAGAATGTCTCAGAGGATGCAATGCAAGGCCAAGGTTGCACAAACGTTGGTCTTGGTGGTGCGAGTTGGCGCTGTCCTAGCCAGAAGATTAAGGTAGAAGTGGACAACAGACCTTAAAATTAATGGTTTAGAATATCTGACTGTCTGATTGGTATATAAAACAAATTTGAAAGCTTGAATCCTAACACAATTCTTAGTCGATAAGCTTAAATATACCGATTAGACAGTCAGGATAAACTCATGCCAGGTAGATATATTAAGCGAAATAAGCTACTAAGTAGGTAGACAGAATTAAATATAAAATAAACTCCTAGTTTGTAGTGAGCGATTTATCGCTCAGAGCAAGGATTATCGGGACTAAAGTCCTTACTACAAACAATAAATTTATTTATGCCTGTATATTTAACTACAATAAGCCAGACTGCTTAATCCAGGAGTATTTACTAAGTCAGTATTGACTATCCAACCATTACCAGATAATTCTCCAGGGAAACTTCTAGAAAGATCGATTTCTACCCAAATGTAATTCTCAGATTTGTATGACTTAACGATATTACCTGTAACCAAGTTCACAAACACAACTGTATTTGGATAAAGTGTTGTAATAAAAGGTTCTTTTGTACTTGGTTGGCGACGTATAGTTTCCTGTCGTACAATTTGCCGACATACACTGCCAATAGTAGGTTTACTCGATACATTTTGAGCGTTGTTATTCGGCTGACAAAATTTCAGCACAGCAGTTTGAATAAACCCTGAAGCCGGAGCTTTAATTCTAACAAATCTATCTCCGCTAACTGGGATATATGCTAAAGTAATCCTTGTTTTTGCCGACAATATTCTGATAGCATGGGATGATGTTGAAGGTTCTTTGAAAATTGGAGTATTTACTTTAGTTGCACGACAATTTGACTGTGCAGAATTAAAGGGAGTCTGCGCGATTTGAGCAAATACAGGTACACTTAGAGCCAACGTAGCAATATTTACTAGAGTAAAAATATACAATAACTTCTGAAATTCCACGTTTTTTCCTCAATATCAGTTATGAGAGACTGTACATTAGATTCGGAACTTATAAACTCTGATGTTAAAAGAGCCTAATCAAATTATTTTTAACTATTAGAATATCATATAATGACTTATTACTACTAATTACCAACTACGCGCCATCTCTTAATTATGAATAAATCCAAGAATAGTGGAATAGTTGAACAGTTTGTTAATACAGTGATGGGGGTAAAACCGGGGAATAAACAACAGTCTCTAAACACATCAATAGCTACTACACAAGAACTAGATATGAGAGCAGTTTTAGTCTATACACTAGGGACTATCCTACAAATATTGGTCATGCTTCTTGTGTTACTGGGAATGGAAAAATTAGTAATGTTGATTGATAACAATTCTTCTTTTGCTAGTTGGGTTAGCACCTTATTAACTGGATTATTTTTTGCTCTATTAAGTATCCGTTCTCGAATTTTTTCCCTTTTAGATAATACCCGTTCTCGTCAGACCTATGACCAGGTAATCAGACCAAGATGGTCTCCTCCACCTTTAGTATTTCCCATAGTTTGGATGATAATTGCTGTTTTGCGGGTAATTTCTTCTGTATTGGTTTGGCAGCAAGTGAATCACCATTTTTTAGTGCTGCCTTTCATTTTGTTTGTGGTACATCTGGCTTTAGGGGATACTTGGAATACGATTTTTACTGTAGAACGGAGATTAGGTGCTGCTGTACCTGTAGTTATTTTAGGCCCTTGGTTATCTGCTATAGTGGTGACGGCAATTTATTGGCAAACTAATCCTATAGCGGGAATGACTTTATCATTTTCTTGTGTGTGGTTAACTGTAGCTGCTGTTTTGGTATTTAGAATTTGGCAATTAAATGGATCTGAGCCATTGTATCCTTTAAAACTAACATCTATGGATCGATAAATATCCAAAATTAACCTTGAGATGAAAGCCAATTCAACATACATAAAAAACGGTAGAGCAGTTAACAATAGACCTGCCTTGAAAATAAGGCAGGTCTAATCTACCGTTTTTGAAAATCTTTAAGGGAGTTAGCTTCTAAACCAATTTTATCTAAATCTTTTTTTAATCATAATGAGAAGTATCGCCAAGTTTTAAATAGTACCGAAAGTAACACCCTGTTGTTTGAGCCACTTTCGGTATGCTATGGAATAGCGATCGCTCGGTAAATGTACTTCTGCTTGCAAATCCAAAGGTAAGCGTCGTGGTTGCTGGGACTCGACAATGGCAATATCTTGACTAGCAACTTGATTTTGAATATCTAGATACACTTCCACTTTTAGTTCGCGGACACTGTTTACCATTAACCAATATTGCACCACGCACTCATCTTCATCGACTGGTGTAATTGTATAGAAGATATTTAAACGACGATCTCCAGGCCCAAGTTTAAAGTATGCGACTAGCGGACGAAAAATGCGGTAATCGTAAGTGTTGAAAATCATTGGTGCTGACTGAGGATTACCGGAATTAAAATCTAGTTCCCACAAACCACATTTGAAACTAATCCCATCTGGAAGAGACTCTAATTCATAGTGCGTCAACTCAGGACGACTGGCATGGGCAAATAATCCCGAATGCAAAATTGGGAAGTGTGCCGGATCGATGAAATTTTCCAGCACCCGCAGAGGGCTAGAGTGATAGTAGTAAGGGCCACAAAAAATCTTCTGATAGACCGGATCGTACCACTCAGAAAACGAAGCTATGTCTTGTTTTGGTGTCCCTAAACAAACCCAAAGCAGATCGTAACGCTCTTGAACTTGGTAAGTTTTAACACAAGCTTGGGCGGGGGGCGATTGATCGGGATTAGCTGGAACTAGTACACATTTTCCCTCGCTATTAAAGGCTAAACCGTGGTAAGGACAAATAAGAGTCTCTTTATGGACATATCCTAGAGAAAGACGAGCACCACGATGAGGGCAAACGTCTTGCCAAGCTAAAACTTTGTCGCCATTATGCCAAAGCACTATATTTGAGCCTAATAAGCGCTTGTGCAGAACTGTTCCAGGTTGGAGGTCTTGCGATCGCGCTATTACATGCCAATCATTCAGCAAAATCTGGTCTTGCACCATGAGTATCGACACCCGTCAGGTCAAATACCTATATCTTAATCATCCTGTGGAAAAACTATCAAAGCACTTTTAGGATTTGTTAACAGATAAATGTACGATCTCTATGTATGTAAAAACTCAAAGCGCCTTGAGATGTGGCGATCGCACATCTCTAAATTTGGTTTCTATCTCTCTCATGATACTTGCGCTCAATTTTTGGCATTGTTTACGAAGTTCCAATCATGGCGATGTCTGCGGTGGTCACTGAGCTTTGTCGTACCCCTCCGGGGAAGCAAGCTCATAGAGAAGTGCTGGCTACGCCTATGCATTTGTTGATTTGGCGAACTCATATCATGTCCGCTTGATTGCTTATTAAACCGGAAGAACCCCACCCCCGCCAAAGCTACGCTTTGTCTCCCCTCCCCGCAAGCGGCTACGGTGTACACACAAGTCTTCTAGAGTTGCACCACAGCCTTTTGATCCCCCCAACCCCCCGATAAATTGCAGGGTGGATTAATTGTCGAGAGAGAAAATATAACATAGAAGGATGATTCCTTA
>NZ_CAWUDN010000154.1:0-14052 GCF_963920915.1 Nostoc sp. PCC 9305 | reverse complement strand
AAAAATCAAGAATAAGGGTAATGCTATTATTGCAAGTTAAATGTCCGACAGCTTATCAGTTTTAACCCAAGTTGTAGCGCAAGACTGATAACAATAAACAGCATAGTTACTTCCACCCTACAATAAGTAGCTGGGCACAATAAAAACAAACTGTGTGAATAAAAGCAAACAAGGTTTAAACGCTTTTTCTGCCTGCTCTCTGCTACTGCTTCCTGCTTTATACCAACGATAATTATTTACGCCGACCTAATTATCTTGCATCATATTAGCACCACTACGAAGTGCAGGGATTACTTTAGATAAATCAGCAAATTCAATCCGGGAATTGTGCGCGAAAGTGTCCACAAAACTAGGGTGATATAAATTAAACCCAAACTCCATTGATACCAAGCAAGTGCAGAGATAATACCTGGTAAATGTTCATCTCGCAGGCGAATGTCGTTAAATCCTAATTTAACTAGGTTGTTGAGGCTAAAATCATAGTAGTTGAGCCAGTTCCAACGGCGATCGCACAATAAGGGCATATATCGTTCCCGAAATGTCTGATTCCTTGGTATCACTGGCAAACGTCCAATCAATAATCGTAGCTGGCGAAATGTGCCGTCTTCTGTAAAGTAAGAAACGTCCATTAAGTCATGATAACGACCTTGTTGGTAAAGTCGGATCAATAAAGCCATTGGGATGGGAACAAGAATTATTAACAGACACCCCAATGTCAGCCAAGGTTGTTCAGCATTGCGAAAAATCGCTAGTAAGCTGAAGAATTCTAAAACGCTAAAACTGACTAATATCGAAATGGTTTCGTAAGATGTAGGAATAATTGGTACGGGATGCAGCCGACGATAGCGATCTACTAGCCAAAATAGTAAGCCGAAATAAGCGATCGCAACTCCTCCCACGCCAAAAACTAACCAAAAATTCGTACCATAGCCACTCAACAACAGCAACACACTCAACGCCAACCAACTCCAAGCTTGCAGCAACCACCCAACGATGGAAAGGGGTTCACCAACAATTAAGCGATCGCTTAGTTGGGTATATTTTTCTAAATCGATGTCTGCTATGGTGAGTAACTCACTACTGTTACGAAAGGATTTTACCAGACGACGCTGGGCGATCGCTTGGGCTTGAGTTGCAGAAAAACCCAGATTCATCAAATTTGCAACAGTTGCACTATTAATATTTGTAGCCGTCAAACGATGCCCAAACTCGATTAATCGCAGTCGTTGTTTTGTGTATTCCAGTTCATTAGCATCGGCTACTTGCTGTTGCTGACGGAAATTTTGCCCCAAATTCCGCAAGATGTTTTGATTACCTTGCAATGTTGAGATGCAGAACATCTGACCAATCTCACCAGGATTACCTAAAATTTTCGCTTGGTTAGAGTTAAAAGTTAAACCAGGTACGCTTAAACAAGCCTCTTTAGCAAACCTGGCATCACTAAAATCTGCTTGGTTCAAAATGTTTGCACCTTGCAGATTTACCAATTGGTTAAACTCCGCTTCTCGGAAGCTTACACCTTGCTCAAAAGTCGCTTCTGTTAAAAGCAGGAACTGATTAAAATCGGCTTTAGTAAACTGGGCTTGATTGGCAAAATCCACTTCTGAAAAATCAGCATTTCCTTGCCATTGGACACTACTGAATTTAGCCAATTGTTTAAAAGTTGCTTGGTTAAAGTTGGCAGTTGTCTCAAAGATACTACCTTGAAAATCAGCGAGTTCCCGAAATTTAATTTTTTTAAAGTTAGCTTTTTCAAAAAATATACTGCCCTGAAAATTGCTTGGTTGTTGGAAATTAACACTGATGAAACTAACGGGACGAGCAAATCTGGTTTCAGTCCAGTTAGTGGGTTGGAGAAAAGTTGCACCTTGGGCATCAACAGACTGAAGAAAAAATGTATTGGAGAACTTCACTTCGCCGTTGAAGCGAGTTTGCACCAGTGTTAAGACACCACGAAAGACGGCGATTTCACTGGCTGGGGTTGACTCTGTTCCCAGAAGCGATCGACAATCTTTGGAGTTGGGTAAAGCGATGGCCAGTGACTCTAGACAAACGAAGCGCAAACGTTCTAGTTTTTCTTGTTCGGTAGCAGTGAAAATGGGTGCGATCGCTTTTGCATACAGTGGTGTTCTTAAACCCAAATCGCTACCGATAAAATCCCCTAAAATCAAAGCGTAGCTGAGGTCTAAACCTAGAGGTTTTGTACCTAGTTCTTTTCGCAGTAGTTGGTAAAAAGCATCACGAAAGCTGGCGTTTTCTGGGCGTAAATCGATCGCCATTTTCTGCAAATCTACGGTCAAATTTCCTTCGCGGAGTGTGGGTGTGCGTAGTCGTTCTTGTAATAATTCTAGGGTTAAGGGTGTGCGTTCTGGTTGTGTTTGTGCTGCCGAAGCTGGGAGGGGGAGGAGGAGAAGTAAAACGCAAAGGAACGCAAAGGGAAGCGCGGAGGTACGCAGAGAAACTCCTTTGTGTACCTTTGCGTTTAACCTCTGCGTGCCTTTGCGTTTAAAAGATAAATTATGCAAATTCGTCACTAATCAGCAGAACAATTTTACCTGCCACAGACCCGCTTTCAATTAATTGGTGGGCTTTAGCTGCTTCTTTTAAAGGAAATTTGTGACTGACATAGATTTTTAATTTGCCTTCATCGATCCAGGTGGCACATTGTTCGAGAATTTCTGCATGATGGTGGAGACTATCTTGCAATCCTAGTAAGGCTGGTGCCAACATGAATTCTAAACCAATGCGGAGGTTGCGAGTTCTAGCAGTTTTCCAAACAGTATTGGCATCTGGTTCGAGAATAGTAACAATATCGCCATAAACTCGCACTGCGGGGAAGGTTTTGTGAAAGGTTTCGCCGCCTACGGTATCAAAAGCTAAGTCTACGCCTTCGCCACCAGTCCAATCTAATACCGCTTGCACAAAGTCTGTTTGTTTGTAAAAAATTACACGATCTGCACCAAGTTCTTTGACAAAATTAGCTTTTTCCTCAGAACCCACGGTGGTGGAAACAGTAGCACCTTTGAGTTTTGCCAATTGAATTGCTACATGCCCGACACCACCAGCACCCGCATGAATCAAAACCCGATCTCCAGGTTCTAATCGTCCCCGTTCATATAAAGCTTCCCAGGCGGTGATTAATACTAAAGGCGCTGCTGCTGCTTCGGCAAAGGAAATAGAAGCGGGTTTACGTGCCACAAACCGTTCATCTACAACGGTGTATTCAGCGTAATTTCCTTGGTGTGCGCCCAAGCCACCATAGCAAAAATATACTTCATCATTTACGCGAAAACGCTGAACGCCAGCACCCACGGCTTCAACGATCCCTGCACCATCACATCCTAAAATTGTCGGCGTGCGATCGGGGTAGAAACTGCCTCGACTCCGAAGTTTAGTATCAATGGGGTTAATGCCAGCCGCCACCAAACGCACTAAAAGTTCAGTATTCCCGACAGGAACAGCGGGGTTTGGCACATCCTGTACTTGCAGAACTTCGGGACTGCCAGCTGCTGTCATCAAGACTGCTTTCACAACTCTTTCCTCCTGGCTTTAGATGCACGTTCTTATGCAACTTTAGCGTAAGAGGGCGGACACAAAGCTATGTTTGAGGGAAAAGTGCGATTTTTGACGACAAGGTGCGATCGCCCTACATCTATATTCAACAAAAAACTGGCTACTGAAGCTTTGAAGATTATCCCTTAATTACTGCTAAATTCAATATATAATCTCACGTAAGTAATATTTGTTTATTCTTCACTCATAATTGAGCAATTTTGTAAAGTCGCCAAACTCCTACTTCACGATGCCGACAGCCTGATGAACAGATCGAGTAAATTAAGATAAGTAAAGAAAACGCTTTGAACTAAATGGCAGCTCTAAGCTTACAAGAAATTTCTACTCAGTTAGAAAGTCCGAATTTACGCGATCGCATGGTAGCCCTTGCTAATCTGCGTCATGTTGCGGCTGAGGATGCAGTCCCTTTGATTAAAAAGGTACTAGACGATGAATCTTTGCAACTGCGATCGATGGCAATATTTGCTCTGGGAATCAAGCCAACGCCAGAATGTTATTCTATTTTGGTAAAAATTCTCGAAAATGACCCTGATTATGGTATACGTGCTGATGCCGCTGGTGCTTTAGGATATTTGGGTGATGCCAGAGCTTTTGAGGTGCTTTCACGAGCATTTTATGAAGATACTGATTGGCTAGTGCGCTTTAGTGCAGCTGTTTCTCTAGGTAATATTAAAGATCCTCGTGCCCGTCAAATTCTTCTTCAGGCATTGGATAGCAAAGAAGTAGTGTTACAACAAGCTGCAATCTCTGCACTGGGAGAAATTCAAGACATCGAGTCTGTAGATAAGATCCTACGTTTTGCCGAATCAGATGATTGGTTAGTCAGGCAGCGTTTGGCAGAAGCCTTGGGAAATCTTCCCACTCCCAAGAGTGTCTCAGCTTTAAAATACCTGGAAAAAGACAATCATTTCAATGTTGCTGAGGCAGCCAGAATTGGCCTCAAGAAGCTTGAGGAAATAGGCAATCAAGCTTAATATTAAAGCCTCCTACTACCTTTTAATAATAATTCAGTGGGAATTTTAGCATTTTGATGCAGGGTAATTTCATTCATGAATATTGAAGAGTTTTTTCAGTTAAGTACTGGTAAATGGTTTTCTCATCGTACTAGTCAACATTTGGCTTTTAACCAATCGGAACATAGCAAGTCAGATATCATCATTGAGGCGTTGGCATTAGATCGTCCAGAAGTTATCAAGCTGTGTCAAAGTTACAACATTAATCCTAGTTCTGCTTCCTGTGCTACCAAAATTACCTGGAACGGCACAATGGACAAGGATCAAGCAAAACACACTGGTTCAACTGTGTTGGTTTCGGTACCTGATGCGGATAATCCGGCCCAAGGCAGTTTACTGAGAGAAATAGTTGATGCCAATAAAACTCCAGTTCCCGGACGCTATAAATTTGACAGTGATGGTGCTTTAATCCTAACTACAGAGGATGAAACCATCTTTTCAGAGGAACGTCTGTGGTTTGCTAGCCCCAATTTGCGAATGCGGGTAAACGTCCTCAAAAGTTTTGGTGGATTTAGTATCACTTCCTTCACTTCTGAGATTCGTATGGGTGGCTTTCCACCAGCCGAGAAGGTTTCCGAGGCGGCTAATTCAGTATCTAGTTAGTTCGAGCGAGCGTAAAAATTCCCCCCGTTTCTGGCTACGGTTTACACAGTAGGCGTTTCTGGGGGGAATTTAAGTAGAGATGGGTTAGCGTTACAGCACTGACAGCTATTATGCAATACAGACCCCCAGGGAATAGAATTCCTTGTCTAATGGTGCAAGTCCTCTAGAAGAGGACTAGAAAAACTTGGGTTAAAGCACTGACAGCTATTATGCAATACAGTACAGTTTTTCTTCTTGCCCTTTTCTATCATAGCTTTCAGCTTTGAGGATGTACCTCATAGCTGCCGGAAGTGCTGTAAGGAAAGTTTTGATTAAGCCTGTAATACCTTAAACCACTTATTCAAAACTGTGCTGATGGTTTTCTTAATCTGATGGTTGCGACTCCATTTTTGGAATGCCATTTCATACTCTTCACCTTTGATTTGAAAGGTATTCCAGACATCAAGCGCTACAGGCAATCCGCAGAATAGTAAAATGTACAGCGACCAAGAAATTCCGCCGCCAGTGATTAAATCAAGTAGTATAAAAAAGCCATTGAAAATTGCATATTTGCTTAAACGCTTCTGAAATCTTCTGATGCGGTAGGCGTCAAAAGCTTTTCGTTGTTGGAGTTGCCCCTGTTGTGCTACCCAATCGCGTTCTGCTAATTTTAAAGACTCAGGTGAAATTTCTAACTCAGCAGCAATTTCTAATATATGCTCATAAGAAAATTCTGTGTCTTTATCATCTGCTTGACGAGCGATCGCTAAGTGCAGAATTTGTTGGACATCTTCTTGGCTATACGAGCGGATGCTTTGAGGTTCAAACGCCGTCATAATTCTTTCTCTTATATTACTTTTAATAGAAATTTGCTGCCCGATAGATTTTAAGCAGCTACGCCAGTACTATCTCTATTATTCTTAGATTAACAAATCTAGATGCTGTCCGGCATTGAATGTATGGGATTTTTAACTTTGGGTATTGGGATTAGGGGAGAGGTAATAGGTGACAGGTGATAGGGAATAATCTTTACCCTGTACCCTGTAACCTGTAACCTGTACCCTATTCCCTTCCTCACTCCCCACCAATCTAAAGACTCTCCAAACATCCAAGATATTATCAAATGCAGCAGAGCATAATTAATAACGAAATAACAAGCATTAACAAGGATGTAACTCAATGGTTGAAGAAAATGGATCGATTCGTACCCTATCGGTTGATATTGGCGGTAGTGGCGTTAAGGCTATGGTTTTGGATATTACGGGGCATCCTGTAACGGAAAGGGCGCGTTTAGATACACCGCAACCTGCAACACCGGAGGTTGTAATTAATGCAATTGTAGTTTTAGCCGCTGCTCAAGGTGAATTTCATCGCGTTTCAGTCGGTTTTCCCGGTGTGGTGAGGTGTGGAGTCACGGAAACAGCGGTAAACTTACATCCAGATTGGATCGGATTTGATTTGGAAACAGCATTATTAAAACACTTAAACAAGCCTGTACGGGTGATTAATGATGCAGATATGCAGGGATTTGGTGCGATCGCAGGTAAAGGTGTCGAATTGGTGATTACTCTAGGTACGGGATTTGGTTCGGCTTTATTTATAGATGGTAAGCTGGTACCAAATATGGAAATGGGGCATCATCCGTTTCGCAAAGGAGAGACTTTTGAGCAGCAGTTGGGGCGTGCAGAGTTAGAAAAAATTGGTGAGAAAAGATGGAATAGGCGTTTAGAAAAAGCGATCGCATCTTTGCAACATCTGTTTAATTATGACTACCTTTACATTGGCGGCGGTGAAGCTGTGAAAGTGAATTTCCAGCTACCGTTAAATGTCAAACTCATCCCCAATATCACTGGTTTATTAGGCGGTATTGCTTTGTGGCGAGATGAAAAAAGGTAAAAAGTTTTTCAATATCCACAACTGATAGTAGTAAGCCTACACGCTTTTTGATTAAGGTGCATTCTTTCTCAAAGTTTCAAAATGATATAAAAATTAACACAGATTAGCCAAGAGAATTGCACAAACATTATGTTCAGTGCCTCTGTGTAATTTTTTCATGTAGTATCTAAACTTTAACTCAAATTTAATACCGTGCAACAAGGTTGTGCGGTTTCATTCTTTTGAGGTGAAAGTGTGCGCTTTTCAAGAATAGATTGAAAGAGCGACATAAGTTGCGATTGATAAAAAGTTTATCACTCCCTGTAAAATAGAAAAAAGTATTTTAAATTAAGAGCTTTTAATCAATAGTTAAAAAACTGCCTTGATGAATTCAGTAGTATTTTTACTGGCAGTATAAACATGATAAAAGCAACATCAGCATACCAAGCACCAGCTAAATATAACTCAATACGGTTCAGTTAAGGCTAAAACTCTTTGTCATAGTTAATTTTTTTAACGAACCACAGAGGCGCAGAGAACACTGAGAGAAGAAAGAAACGCTTAACTGAACTGTATTGAAATATAACTAGGTAAATTTGTTTGATGACATTCCCTGGCGATCGTATAGTATGTTATTGTCTAAACCATTGATTTAGATAGTATGTCTGATAACTTTATGGCTTGATTAATAATATGAATCTGATTAAATGGAATCGCAGGTGAGAAAATATGAACATGAAAATATTATCTGGAAAAATTAGTACATGACTTTTTTATTTGGTCAGTATGTACTATCCCGGACAGCAAATGTTGGTTAAAAAAATATTGGTTGAAGTAAAATAAACTAAAATGAATGAAATTGGCCTGATGATGACGGGCGTATTAACAATAAGACAAGCATCTGGGGCCAATTTGCCACAGCAGCAATTATTTCAGATGGAAAATGACGTAAACCAGTCAAAACAGAATCAGTTAGAGATAGCTGCTAAAGTTACACCACCTGAATTTATGCAGACAGATGAGATTTCTCAGGCTTCTCTCTCAGCGCTGAAACTAGAAAAAGAACACATACTTCAGAAAATTAGCAAAAAGAATCTGGGACTAGTTTCTTCTAACTTAGGTAAGCCTAAGAAGTCTTTTCAGTCTGTAGGTAAAGTCCGTACAAAGGCTACAGGAAGGTTCCAGAAGTTTAGTAGCCAACCTCTACCGACTCTTTATTTCGGTAGTTCTGGTATTGCTGTCAGAGCCTTACAACAGCTATTAGTGTCTAACGGTTATGCTGTGAGAGTAGATGGGATTTTTGGCGCACTAACAGAGACTGCTGTCAAAGCCTTTCAAAACCAGCAAAATTTAGGTGTAGATGGAGTAGTTGGTCAACGAACTTGGAGTGCGTTGACAATTTAGTTATTTGTTGATTGTCCTTAGTCATTTGTCTTTAGTCTTTAGCTAATGACAAATGACAAATGACAAACTAACGGTACTGATGCTGCTCTAATAGCTGTTGCGCTCTTGGTTTGTAAATTAAATAGAACAAAGCCTCGATATAGCGCAATAAATCTTCTCGATTTTCCTTGGAAGTAAAGTTCCAGAAACCATAAATCCGTGCTAATGATAACAGCTTGCTAGTGTGAATTTTCCAAGTATAGGTGCTATAAACTCGGTCAATCCCTCGCTGGGAAATTTCACTCCAATAGTTAGGATTTTGTTCGCATTTAGTGATGAAGTCCACAATTTTGGTAGCTGTCTCCTCTAAATTCGTTGGGTTAATCAAAAATCCATTCACCTTATCTTGAATAATCTCTAATGGTCCGCCAAACTGGGTGGCAAAAGTCGGTAATCCTGAAACCATCGACTCTAAAATTGTCAAACCAAAAGCTTCAAATAAAGCTGGTTGTACAAAAATTCCCTGGCGATCGGCAATGACTCGATAAATTTCACCAGAATCAGTTTTAGTCAGGCGCACACCTAACCAACGAATTTTACCGTGGAGATTGTACTGGTCAATTATTTGGTAGAGTTTGATAATTTCGTCGCGTTCTTCGTTGTCACCTGATTCTTCGACGCGTAATTTACCTGCTACCAAGATTAAGTTGCAATGCTCTTGTAATTCTTTACTTTGACCATAACATTCAGCTAAACCTGTGAGGTTTTTGATGTGGTCAAGACGCGCCATTGAGAAGAGAGGGCGCTTGTTAGGATCGTCGAGCTTGCCAAAGATTTGCGTGGGGTCTTCCAGAGTAAAGAGTGTTTCTGCAAGGCGTTGGCGATCGCTCTCTACTCGGTCTTTATTTCGGGTGTAAGGGAAGTAATTATTTTCGTTTACTCCCGGCGGTACAACATTAAATTTGGGACTAAATAATTCAATGCCATTGGTAACATGATACAACTCCGGCATGGTAAAGCACTTATAAGATTCGTACTGTCCCACACTATCCGGTGTTCCGACAATTTCTTGGTAGGTGCTGCTAATCACAAAATTGGCAGCATTCATGGCAATCAAATCAGCTGTAAATTGCAATGAAAAATGATATTTATCCTCTAACTCTTGCCAGTAGAGATTACTGAATAAGTATTTAGATTTTTCCAAAGCATGGGCAACATTGCATTGGGTAACTTTCAGCCGTCGCGCCAGCAAGAATGCTATTAAATTTCCATCAGTATAGTTTCCAACTATTAAGTCAGGTGTGCCGTGAAATTCTGCCCGTAGTTCTCTTTCGGAATCAATGGCGAAAGTTTCTAGATAAGGCCAAAATTCAAACCGGGAAATCCAGTTTTGAGTCATGTTAGGGTTAAATTCCCGTAAAGGCACTCGCAAAATCCAGGCATTTTCAGTACCGTGGACTTTTTCTAGCCGTTGATTACAAAGAGTACCATCACTATTGGGAATCAAACGGGTGAGAATAATTACCTTTGGCTCGACATTCAATTTCTCTAAACCCGCAAGCAGAACATCTTCTTGTAGCTGCTTCTCTAGGCTCTTTGCCTGGTCAAGGACGTAAACTACCTGACCACCTGTATCGGGACGCCCTAAAACTCCCTCTTGCCCAAACCAACCGTGAGCTGACACCAAGACGATTCTAAAAATCATCGGGATGCGAGAAATGAATGCTTCTAGGGTCTGAGGATCGGCAGAATCAATCAATTCATCGAGAATATTTAAAGTTTCCCGCACTCGCGCTGCGGTGTTACCCCAACCCGGCTCAAAACCCATTGACTGCAATTGGAAGCGGAATTGTTCGTAGGGTTCATCTGCGGGGCGATTATCAACAAAACCGATCGCTTTCTTAACTTGCTCGGAAAGTTGCTGCTGTGATTGTATGCGATCGTTGACTAGCAGTTGCACACCGTTGTAGTGGTGCAGGCGCAAGAAATTCAATAAGCTGTCCAGCAATTGTTTGGAGTCTTGAAATATTTTGCTGGATAGATAGCGGTTGAGGAATTGCACCCCTTTACCAATATTTTTGGGGTCGCGGATGGTTGGGGTGTAGTCATAAAACGGGCCGAAGTCCAATTCTAGCAGGTCGCCCTCGTTGGGATGAAATTTGTTCACCAAGCGATCGCGCAGATCCAACAAATCCTGCACCGTCATCGGCTCAATGCTTAAGTCTGATGTCAACCAATAAACTTCTTGGCTGGCAATCTTAGAACGAATGATGAAACAAAAGTTTGAGTCCTCCTGAATTATTTCCTGAGTATAGTAAATGAGTTTGCCTAACTCCGAGGAAGTGTAAAAGCCTTCAGGTTTTTGGGACTTGGAGCAATACTCACTATATACATTGAGTATGTCGTTCCGCAGCAAGTACTTTTTTTCTTGTTGGCGTAATTCACTCAGAAAGGAACGTAAATCACTTCTTTCTTCACTATCTAAGACTGCTTGAAGCAATTCAGACATAGCAACTCCACTAAATGACGATGTTTGCATTGTTAACTTTCTAGGCGAGACAAATAAGCCTGCACCTTTTGTTAGACACATATAAACACGAAACAACACAGATAAATTATATTTATCTGTGTACCTATAAGTATCAACTTTTCAGTAGGCACTTAAATCATGTTCTACTTTACTTAAAGTATCTATGACTCAGTGTTTTTGGATCTCACTAAAGGAATACAATTTTTATTTCTTTTGATAGATGTTAGTAAATAACTGCATCATAATGTTTGGGGCACAAATTATCACGCCCTCAATTGCTTAATGTAATCTTTACTATATCATTTATTTGTGTATCTTTTGATGATCGGCACATACAGCAGAATTTAGGAGTTAGAATGGGCTGCGCTGCGCTAACAGAAGTAAAATGAGCCTTGAGACTTAGCTTGTGTAGTTCACCAACTGGAAATCTGTTGTATGTAAGGTAAATAATTTCCAAAATAAAATATGATTTCTGTATTATTAGGACTTACGCACAGGTAACGGAAAATCGAACCACAGAGACACAGAGTACACGGAGGAATAAGAGTTTGAGACGTATTTTGCGTAAGTCCTGATTATGTTAATTTTGAGAATAAGTAATAGTCTGGGCATAATCTCTTTTTAAATATTTGAAACAAAAGTTAATAGTTTTTCTGAAGTTTAACTATTTAGTTCAACTTAAATGAATTAAAATAAATTTTTGTTCAAAGACATACTAGTATTGATTTTCCATAGTTATAATTTAGGCAAAAGTTGTTTAAATTTGGTCGATTTATATGGCTACCAATACAGATAAGTTAACAGCTTCTGACCACAGTATAGGCAACATCTTGATTATGTCTTTACTTGCCTTCTGTGGGCTGACTTTGATCGTTCTCATAGGCATTTTTTAACAGTTAAATGTGCGTCAAAAAACTTTTAAGCTTAGATTCCCGACTTTTCTAAAATGTCGGGAATTTTAATATGAAAGAGATTTATTTAGAGGTCGTTTGAACCTAGATTCCGTAGGTTTAAGGTCAAATTGTGGTATTTTAAAGTCTAAGTGAATGAAAGTAGTGATGGCATTTGCAAATGAGCAAATAAATACCGTCCATTGAAACCCAAAATATAGACCATCTGGGGATGGTATCACAGGCGTAGGCAATTTCTAGGGTGGTTTGCGTTAAACATCGGCGTGCTTCATTCTAAATAGAACAAGTCGGATTTCTTTGCACGTATGATTTCGCCATCTTCAATATGAACCAGAACTGAAGGTATTAACCTGACGAACACTAATTGTGGTTAACTCAAAAAAGAGTTCATCTGTTACAAAGCTTAGGGGGTAGGATGTTTGGGATGACTACTCGTTGGTGTTTGGGGATTGGAATTGGAGGTGCGATCGCTTTGGGTGCAAATTATGCTTCTGCTCAAATTACCCCAGATCGCACTCTGCCTAATAACTCTGTCGTTACACCAGATGGCAGCATTCTCAATATCACAGGGGGAACGCAAGCAGGAAGTAATTTGTTTCACAGCTTTAGGGAGTTCTCTGTGCCTACTAACGGCGCTGCTTTGTTCAATAATGCTGTAGATATTCAAAATATCATCAGTAGAGTAACGGGTGGGTCAGTCTCTAACATTGATGGGTTAATTCGCGCTAACGGTACAGCCAACCTGTTTCTGATTAATCCGTCGGGGATTATTTTTGGTCAGAATGCTTCGTTAAATATTGGTGGTTCTTTTGTAGCGACTACTGCTAATGCACTGCAATTTGGAAATATCGGATTTTTTAGTGCTACCGATCAAAATATCCCTTCACCGTTGTTGACCATTAATCCTTCAGCATTGCTGTTTAATCAAATTAATCAAAACGGAGGGATTCAAAATAACTCAATAGCACCCACCGGAACAGATCCAGCAGGCTTTGATGCATTTGGTTTACGAGTACCAGATGGAAAAAGTTTACTGCTGGTGGGTGGTAATCTCAGCATGGATGGGGGACAATTAAATGCTTTTGGTGGGCGAGTTGAGTTAGGAGGGTTGGCCCAAGCTGGTACTGTAGCGCTGGGTGTAGATGGCGATAATCTCAGCTTGAAATTTCCTGAGAATGTTGCACGAACTTCAGTATCCCTTACCAATCAAGCTGCAATATATGTAGAAGGGGCTGGTGGCGGTGATATTGTAGTCAATGCAAAGAATCTAGAGATATTGGAAGGAAGTATTTTAAGCGGTGGTATTGGGGCAGGTTTGGGGACACCTGAAACAATTGGGGGAGATATTACGCTTAATGCTACCGGGGAAATCAAAGTTGCAACCACTAGGAGCAGAGTTGTCAATGTTGTAGGCTTGGGGTCACTTGGTAATGGCGGTAATATTACTATCGACTCTGGTTCCTTCATACTACGAGATGTTGCTCAACTTTCTACCTCAATATTTGGGCAAGGGAATGCGGGGAATGTGACAGTGCGAGCACGTGATGCTGTTCTCCTTGCAGGTAATGCTGCCATCCTCAGCGCGGTGCAACCAGGGGGTGTTGGTGAGGGAGGCAATATCGATATCAATGCTGCAACACTTTCATTAATTGATGTTGCTCAACTGGCAACAGTCACTCGTGGAACATCTAAGAACCAGGCAGCAGGACGGGGGAATGCAGGCAATGTCAACATTAATGTTACTAACGCTGTTGATATTGCTGGGGAGAAAAACGGTTTTCGCAGTGGGATTTACAGCCGGGTGGAAACAGGGACAGTTGGTAATGGTGGTAACATTACTATTAATTCTGGTTCTTTATCGTTACAAAATAAGGCTCAACTACAAACCTCAACATTTGGACAAGGGGATGCGGGGAATGTAACAGTGCGAGCAAGTGATACTGTTTTCCTTGCAGGTCAACCAACTGGTATCCTCAGCACGGTTGAACCAGGGGGGGTAGGTAAGGGAGGCAATATCAACATTAATGCTGCAACACTTTCATTAGTTGATGGTGCTCAACTGCTAACCATTACTCGTGAAGCATCTGATACCCAGCCAGCAGGACGGGGGAATGCAGGCAATGTCAACATTACAGCATCTACGGCTGTTATGAGGTACAGTAGCAGCAACTAGCAAACCAGTTTC
>NZ_CAWUDN010000153.1:0-14076 GCF_963920915.1 Nostoc sp. PCC 9305 | reverse complement strand
CGGTTTTGAAGACCAACGGGGTTGGTGACAACCTCGTTGAGTTTACTAGGCTTAGGGGATACCCAGCCTATGAAGCAGCAAGTCTCATTTGTGAATTTGAGATGCTCCCGCTACACTGCTTGCAGTTAGCGGCGAGAGTTGTCACTGAAAGACATTGATACTTGTCAGGTTATCTACTGATATTTTCCGGTCTTACTTATTTAAGTGATACAAATTATACCTCTTTTCAAATACCTGTGTTAATTTTGCTATAGCTTACTCGTAGTCAGGGTTATATGGACTTTGTAGTTTTAGACACTGAGGGGAAACCGGAATTAAGTGAATTGGCGATAGTGGATAGTCAAGGACGGTTGATCTATGAAGGGTTTTCTAGTGATTATCCCAACCACAACAAGAATCTGCCTAACCTTAAAAGTCTCAAAACTCTGCTCACAGAGTTTCTGAGCCTTGTCCAAGGGAAGAAAATAGTCTGCCACTATGCCTTGCATGATATTGAGATACTTCAGTCCAGTTTTCGCCGAGTTGGTCTTTTTTGCCCCAAACTAGAATTTGAGTGTACTTGGGAAAAAGCAAAAAGTGTTTGGCCAGAGCTAGAAAGCCATTCCCTAGAACACCTGAGTAAGCATTTTAATTTGCAGGTAAATAAGCGCTACTTTATTCGAGATATGGCTCATGCTGCTCGATATGATGCCCAGTTTACTTACCAGCTTTATCGTCAGATGATGATTGAGCAATTAAAACAAAAGCCCAATCCATTTAGTGCTAGTCGGGTTGATACTCCGTTTCAGACTCACCCTGATTATTTTGCTACTTACCGCCAAGAATATCTTACTCTTGAGTCAATTTTGGCTGACATCAAACTAGATTCTAATCGTCAGAGTAAAGGAGTCGTAGTTATTGGAGAGCCGGGGACTGGTAAAACCCACTTGATGATGAGACTAGCCAATGAGCGACTAGCCAATAATCGACTGTTATTTATCCGCCAACCGAACCATCCCAAAGCAGTGCTGCATCACATCTACAGCCGCATTTTGGAATCCCTAGTACAGTCGGTTGGTTCTGCTACTCAATTGGACTACCTGATTATCAATAGCTTTTATAAAATTCTCAGTTTCCGAGTTACATCTCAGAAAGACCAAGAAATTATTAAAGCTCTACAAGATAAAAATTTAGATGCGCTTGGAGCAGAAGGAACTGGGCGCAGACGATATTACTGGCAACACATTGAAAAACGAATCAACGAGTGGTGGGCAGATCATTATTCTTCTGGGGGTTTTGCTCTTGCAATCCTCAAGGGAATTGTTAAGTATTGTAGTTATACTGACCCACGACGCAAAGATATTACTACCCGTTGGTTAGCTGCTAACATCTTATCTAAAGAAGAGGCAGAATTAGTTGGTTTGCCAAATTGGGGAGAAGACCTCAGCCAAGAAGCCTTTTCTTTGGAAGCAATTTCAGTTTTGGCTAAACTATCTATCTTGGATGAACCCTTAATTATCATCTTCGATCAGCTAGAAGGATTGGGGCTTTCACATAACCGAGAAATCTTACTGAATTTTGGGGAAGCTATCAAGGAAATTTTTACTCACGTTCCTAACAGTTTAATTATTCTCAATATGTTTCCCGATCGATGGGAACAGTTTCAAGCTAGCTTTGATAACTCAATTATTGGTCGAGTCTCCCAGTACCAGATTTATCTACGTCAGCCAGATGAAACAGAACTTGAAGCTATTCTGCGGGTAAAGCTTCAGGCGCTTGATATTCCTCTAGAAATATTATTTAGCTCTGAAGATTTGGAAGATATTCTTGGACAAAAGCCAATTAGAGGGGTATTAAACCGAGCAGCAGACTATTATAACTACAGGGTTCGTCAAATTCCTCTAGCATCTGTCAAAGAAAACCTGCATAAGCTTGATAGTAAAGAACAGCTAGAGCAACAGCTAAGAATTGTACAGCAACAACAGCAAAAACTAACCGAAGCATTTCTAGATTTGGTTCAAGCCATACAGGAAGCAGGGTCGTCAGTTGATTTAACAAAATTGCGTCAGCAGTTTCTTCCTGAACCTCCTAAGCTTCAACTACATACCTCAGATAACATTATTGAGTATTTAACTCGAAAGAAGGCTGAACTTGAGCAGCAGTATAGTAACCTTCCGATCATTTCTGATTATGATGACATGGGTAAACTAAAAACTATTGCTGAAGCTTTTAACCATATAAAGCCAATTAGACTAACTCAATATCGTTTGGGAAAGCGAGTTTTACCAGAACATCTTGTGGTTGAGACTGGTAATAAAAATTATGTAATGGGGTTTCTGCAAGTTGACCCAAGTACTTCGTCTTTTACTAGCCGAATCACTAATTTCAATGAGCTAGTAAGCCTGCATCCTCATGACCGTTTTGGTTTATTTCGAGATGAGCGATTAACTGAAGTCAAGGGTAAAGTAGGAAGAGAGAGAATAACTCAACTGAATAATTCCCTGAATGGAAAGTTTAAGCCGTTCGCCAAGGACGATAGAATTGCTTTGGATTTGACCTATCAGACAATTATTGACATTCAAAATAGGGATTTGGATGTTGATTTGGAATCAGTTTTAAAAGTATTTATCACTTATAAAGAATGGCATCACTGGCTGTTCAGTATGTTTGAACTGGGTAAATCTTTTGCAAAAGCAGCATAAGTATTATAAGTTGTCTAGAAAAAATAAATTATGAATATTACAACTATCCTTGACCAAATCGATCTCGGCAGCATTGCACTCCCAGAGTTCCAACGTGGTTACGTATGGAATCGTGACCAAGTGCGTGGATTGATGAATTCGCTATATCGCAGACATCCCATTGGTAGTTTATTAGTGTGGCAAACTAAAACCGAACAAGCAATTGACCATGCTCGTGGCGATGGTAAACTTTCCACTGGCACAGTTAAACTGCTACTAGATGGGCAACAACGCATCACCTCCTTTTATGGAATTGTGCGGGGTAAACCACCTCAGTTTTTTGATGGCAATGTGCAAGCTTTCACTGGCTTGTATTTCAATTTGGAAGAAGAAATATTTGAATTTTACGCTCCCGTCAAAATGAAAGATAACCCCTTATGGGTAAATGTGACTGAATTAATGCAGCAAGGAGTAGGAGTTTTCATTGGGCATTTGCTCAAAATTCCAGAGCTTAGTCTGAATTTGACTACTTATATTAATGCTTTAAATAAACTAGAAGGTATCAAAAATATCAATTTGCATATTGAAGAAGTCACTGGTGAGGATAAAACAGTTGATGTCGTTGTAGAGATTTTTAACACTGTTAATAGCGGAGGAACCAAACTATCTAAGGGTGATTTAGCACTAGCAAAAATTTGCGCTCAATGGCCGGATGCCCGTAGTGAACTCAAAGCACGTCTGGCAAAATGGAATAAAGCAGGTTTTGACTTTCGTTTGGAGTGGTTGCTGAGGTGCATTAATGCAGTTATTACCGGAGAGGCAATGTTTTCCGCACTCAAAGATGTTAAGACTGCGACATTTCAAGACGGGCTATACAAGGCAGAAAAAGCTATTGATACCCTGCTCAACCTCATTTCTGGGCGTTTGGGACTCGACCACAATCGGGTACTCGGTGGTATTTACGCCTTTCCTGTCATGGTGCGTTACCTTGTTGCGCGTGGCGGACATCTTAGAGATCACACAGAGCGCGACAAGTTACTTTACTGGTATGTACATACTTTATTGTGGGGACGGTACGCAGGCTCAACTGAGAGCGTTCTAGCACAAGATTTACACATATTGGAATCTGAAGATAATCCGCTAGACCAACTTATCGCCAACCTACGGCAAAATCGCGGAGACTTGGAAATCAAAGCTATTGACTTTCAAGGTTGGGGTATGGGAGCAAGGTTTTACCCATTAGTTTATATGCTCACTCGCGTGCATCAAGCACAAGATTGGGATAGTGGTATCGAACTATCCAAACATCTTCTCGGTAAACATTGCTATTTGCAAGTCCATCATATTTTTCCGAAATCGCTACTTTCCAAAGCTGGATATCCCAAATCTGAAGTTAACGCGATCGCTAACCTGACATTTCTAACCCAAGAAACCAACCTCAAAGTCTCAAACCGACACCCTTCTGAGTATTTTGAGGCATTCGAGCAAACCCAACCGGGTGCGATCGCAACGCACTGGATACCAATGGAACGTAGTTTGTGGCAAATTGAAAACTACCGTGATTTCTTAACCGCACGCCGTGAACTTTTAGCTCAAGCTGCCAATAAATTTTTGAATAGCCTACTCACCGGGGATATTCCAGAACTAAAAGCGACAGATTCTATTTTAGAAGAACAAGCGGAAACCTCTACTGCGGTTGTACCACTGGCTGAAGAACGAGTTTTGGAAGAATGTAATGTATGGGTGCAGGAGCAGGGATTACCGATTGGTGAATGGATGTACGAAATTGCTGATTCTACAGGAACAGTGAGTACAGTACTGGATTTAGCATGGCCCAATGGTTTGCAATCCGGGAAAAGTCAACCAGTTGCCCTGATAATTGATGCAGATCAAGAAATAGAAGAGGCTGCAAATCGTCTTGGTTATCGCTATTTTACAGACATAGACAGGTTCAAAAGCTATGTAATTCAAGAGGTTTTAGCTATTCAGTTTCCGCCAGTAGAGGATTACAAAAAAGCTTTTATCGCTATTAGTTGCGAAATAACGAATAGTCATAAAGCTATGCTGAGAGCGCATTACCATGCAGCCGAGCAAATTATTACTGCAACTGAGTTAGCAAAAGCGGCTGGATATGAACATTTCGGTGGTGCAAATCTGCAATACGCCAGAATAGCAGAACTGCTTGCAAATTACTTAAACTATTCGCCACCTCAACACGACGATAGTGGTAAACCGTTTTGGTCACTAATGTTAGCTTCTGGGTACTGGAAAACATTGGAAGATGCTGAAATTACTAGTCAACGAGAATGGCATTGGCAATTACGGGAGCAGGTTAGTCAAGCTTTAAAAGATTTAGGTTGGGTGTAAGCCAGGTATCAATCTTTCTAATTTAGTTAATCTAGTTAAAGTTTGTGCTTTTATACCAAAAGTCATTTCACAAGCTCTTTTGTTAGAAAAGCCGCTTTGTAGGGAAAGCTTAAAAGAAGACTCAGTTTTGAAAATATTTGCTGTAATTCGTCAGGCAAACGTTACAAATTACAAGATTACATTTAAGAATAACAGTATTTAAAAGGAAAAGGATATAGCAATCCTAAATCATTTGTGAGAAATTACCGTACTCATTCAGCTTAGGAAAGTCAAAAATTTGACCATTAACGGCTAGCTCAAATAATGCTTTAACTACAGAAAAAGAATGGCAGAAAAAATAAAACTCTCTAATCAATTTTTTCGCTTGTAACCAAATATCTTCTACGGGATTTTGTTGTGGAGCATTTGGGGCAAACCGTTTACAAGTTATCAACCATTGTTCTTGCTCAAGCTGACGATTCAAAGAGTCTAAATAGTCTTGAATTGCATTAGAACGATGATAAGAAGCTCCATCCCAAATTATTAAAAGATTAGCTCCTGGACGCTGTGATTGAAGATATTCCAAGAAATTTATCGTGTTTTGGGAGTCTCCTTTTTTAGCTGCGTAAGTTATAAATTCGTGGGTTTTGTAATCTATAGCACCAAAATATGTTTGCTTATCACGAGCATTTACAACTGGAATTGATATGCGTTCGCTAGTTTTTCCCCAAACATATCCACAGATATCACCCCACAACAGATGACATTCATCAATCATGAATACCACTAACTTTCCTGACTCAATTTCACAACGTCTCGCTTCCAGTAACTCACAGATTTCTTTTTTTTTGATGCTACTAGTTCTTCGTCATACTTGGGGTTGTGAGCTTGAGTTTTCTTCCAACTAATCCCAGCTATATCAAATAAGTCGTAGTAGCTCTGTTTCGACTCAAACACTACCCCATACAAAGATGCTATCTTGTATTCTAGTTCGCTCAAATTCCACTTATCCTTGGTTTTGAGCCATTCAATTATTTCTGCACGCTGTTGTGGATTCAAAAATCCCTGACTTCCCTTGTATCTAAGCTTTAAGCCTTCTACTCCAAAAGTGAAAAATGCCTTTTTCCACTTACTTATAAATCCTGATGAAACATCCAATATCGATTGGATAGCAACATGAGTGTATCCTTCTAACAGCATCTTGACTGCGAGTGCCCGTTGAATTTCTCGCTTGTCTTGACTATTTTCGATAAACTCTGATAGCGATCGCATCCACATTGATATTCCCCTGTAACTAGCTACTAATTATACCTTTAACCTTCTTCCGTATTTTCTCACAAACCAGATAGGATTGCTATAGTAACCGCTATGTCTTTCAATCACTGTCTCAATTAAAGAGTATTTAGGAACTATGAAATGACAAAGCAATTAAAGCGACTGGAAGATAATAAAAAAACACCTTTATTAAAGGTAAAGCGTTTTGCAGCAAGGCTAGGTAGATTTTCCTTAATGGGGATATTTACCTTTGGTATTGGAGCATTTACAATTTTTGATCGGTACAATAACTATTGGGACAAGACAATATTTCGTGTTCAAACTGTTGATTTCAATATATTGTCTCATACTCTACCAACTAAATTGTCTTATACCATAATTCAAAATCAATCTGAAGAGCTACAACGTACATTAGATAGTAATTACAGCCTATTTGGATTGATTGTGACAGATCCTAGCGGAGAGAAAGTTATCGCTTCATCAGGAAATGGTTCTAGTTCTAGCTCTTGGAAAGCAGCGCTTAACCCACAAGAATTAAAAAATCATCCTTACGATTTTCTTCTTGATCCTCCTCCTTTATATTCGCAATGGAGATATGGAGACTCTCGTGCTATTGAACGTACTGCTACAAATTTAACAAATCGAGGGCAAGTTATAGGTAGAGTGTATTACGTTAGAGGTGTAAAACCTACTTTTGAGAATGATTTTTATAAGTGGTTAAGTAATCCTATTGCTACAAGTAGCCGGATTGAAACATACACAATGGCTATACTTGTATGTTTAACTACTGGCTTCACTTGCTGGCTTATTTTAGAATATCTTCTTTATAAGAAAGAAGTACAAAAAGAAGAATCAGAACAAAGAGAAAACACGTTGCGTCAGCAAAAAGATAGTTTACTACTACAGTTGAGAGAACGGATAAATCAAATTAAAACTTTGCAAAATAGATGGGAGCAGGAGCGCATAATTTCAACAAGTCAAGCTCAAGAATTACATAGTTACAATCAGATATTACAGCAAGAAATATCTGAGCTAAGAGTGACAGTCATATCAGCCCCTGTTATAACAACTTTAAATATTACACAGACTGAATTGGACAAGGCTAAGACGGAAGCTGAATCTGCTCGGCAAAAACAGCAAGAACAGGAATCTCAAATTAAGCAATTAAATCATCAGTTACAGGTTTATCAAGATCAAATAGTACGAGCTAAAGAAGAAGGAGTATCATTAAAAAAACTTCAAAGTCAAGTAGAAGAAGTTAAACATGCTAGATCAAAAGCTGAGTTAGAACTAAAACAACTTCATAATAGTGAGCAGCGATTTACAAATACTATAACTAGCTTAGAGAAACAGTTAGCTTCTCAACAAGACATTCAAGCCCAACTAAATAAGCAGCTTGAGATATTGCAGCGAACGCTTGAAGAAAGAGAGGGACAAGAACGAGAATCTAATGAGAAAGCTGAAAGAGCAACTCAACAAATGGCACTTCTCACTGAAGAGATTGAGATAATTAGAGAAGATATGGGTAGACACCCTCTCAATAAATTTGAGAAATCTGTTTTGAATTGTTTACAAAATAATTTATCTCAAAAAGAGATACTTACACAGTTTGATGTTGGAAATGGAGGTGATAACAGTAAATTTACAGATTTTATAGTCGTACTTACAAACTGCATTATTGTTTTAGAGGTTAAGTCTTATAAAGGATTCATTGAGCCAACTGGCGATCTACGCAATACAAGCTGGATGTGTCGAAGAGGAGATGACACAATTCTAGTGAATGCTTGTTGGGGTCGAAATCCTTATCAGCAAGTTAAGATTTATACAGATTCTCTCTTGTGGCGTATGAGAAATTCAGGCAGAAACAGAAGCTTAAAACTTCCCATATATGGTTTAGTCGTATTTCCATCTGAAGCAAGTATTGCTTCTAGTATTGAATCCAATATTGGCGGATATTACCGTGTAACAACGCTCAATAGCTTACTACAAACAATTAGAGAAATTGATATCAATGCTAAGTCTAGGAATTCTACAGGGATGACTCCTCAGCAGATTGTACAGTCTTTAACAGCTTAGTTTGGGGTTTAAGTCAGACTAATTTAACAGTTCAATTTTTACGTCTAAAGAAAAATTAGAAAGTAATATATTAAAGGAATTATAAATGTAAAATAAGCTGATAATTTTGGCATAGAAACTGCTGATGTTTGCAGAAATGCTCTTGGTGGATCTGCGTCTGCTTGAAATCTGCGACAAATTTTAACTGGAGTGCTGGTTTGAGCTTCAAGGCTAGTTTGGTTTGTCTTGACTCCACACTCCAGTTTTAGAAGCGATCGCTATTTTCTGAGCCTGTTCAAAAGCTATTTGATTCGGGCATTCCACCCCGCCAAGTCGCGTTTTAGCCAAGCCGCTTTTAAGCAGTTCTTCCTGAAAACTAATCTCAGCCTCACCCTGTCCGTGAGCCATCACTTCAGCAACAGTACGCCCATCGCTGTCTTTTGCGACTGGAACGATCATCAGTTGGTTATCGGCAGCCGCGATTAGCTTGAGTAGTTTCTGTTTTGCTTCATTGGCCAGTGGTTGTCCTGGGGTTTTACCCTGTTTCAGTTCCGGGGCATCGATGCCACAAAGCTCGACTGACATTTGGCTGCCATCAGTTTGACGAACTGTGATGCTGTCCCCATCTGCTACTTGGGTAGCGATCCATTCTTCGGTAAGCGCGATGGATGGCTGGTTAGTTCTTTGGAAAATCGAGATAGCGCTGATGGTAGCTCCAGCGATCGCAGTTAAGATTATGGTAGTTTTCCACGATGGCTTCATGTTGCTAGCTCTGTTATTGCAATATAAGAAACCACAATTTTAACCGGGAATATTTCTCCGGGACAGTTGTCACTGTTTGCCGAAAGGAAATGTTAGCTAAAATTTAGCGATTTCAGGCGTGAGCGCTCACTAAAACTTGCTTTTGTTGTTGCGGTCGCTTCTAGGGGGTACTTTGTGTCATCGCTCAACTAGGCAATTTTCAGTTACAGTCTGCTAAAGCTAGATTTTAAACACTAAGTAAAAAACGAATAATCTTGAAGTTGGCATTACAAAGGTTAGAAGTCAGCACAAGCCAGCGCATCACAGACGGCATCTGCGACTTTGAGCTTTTTCCTTGGTGGCACACAGAATATGGTTGCTGGTGATGGACTAATATTTTCTTATCTTACTTATTTAAGTGATATAAATTATACCAATTTTAAAATATTTGTGTTAATTTTGCTATACCTTGCTCGTAGTCAGGTTGATATAAATTTTTTAGTTATAAATACTAAAAACATGAGGATTTTGCTTAGATAGGAGGTGAACGCCATCAACAAACTTTACTATCCTTAACTTGTAGAAAAATACAATTGAAACTCTAGTAAAACTATTGCGCTGACTGCAAAACCTTAAACATCCTTAGATATATATCTGTTCAATCATGCCGATGAAGATAACAAAATTTTATCGTTTCGCCTGAAACAGTTTAACTCAGTAGGAATACTATCCCAATGAAGGGTAGAATGCGGCTATTTATGAAATATGCACTATTAGTTTTAAAGCTGTATATGTCTGATGTAAATAAGCCAAGTAACCATACCAACAATATCTTTAAAAAAATCTTGTTAATTATTGGAACTGGAGGATTATTACTTGGGATTCCGATTATGTTCATTCGAGTTCCACCAAGCTGTGGCTGTGGTGATAGCAGTAAAGCTACAGTTGGAAGATTTATTAATGCACAACAAGCATATTTCTCGGAGAAATCAGCTTTTGCTCAATCATATAGGTTGTTAGAGCTTGGAGATGGGGATGCACCAACAGCTACAAGCCGCTATCGATATACCGTAGACATGAGTAAGGATAAGTCATTTATATATGCAACTCCGATAAAAGAATTTCCAACTGATGTATTTCAATTAGGACTGACCAAACAGGGCTTCAACAGCCTGATAGGTGCAGTTGCTTACGAGCAAAAAAATAAAACTACTATTTCAATAATGTGCCGCTCCGAAAAGCAGACTTTAGCTTATCCTCCCCGACCTATTTTTAAACAAGGTAATTTTAGCTGCCCTATCGGTTTTGAAAGTATCAAATAGGATAGTATGCAAGCATTTAATGACGTTTTTAGGAGGATTTATCGGATTCATAGTCATGCTCCTATATTGATGATACTTACCAAAATTGAAGCTGCTATGGGCAAGCCTGTATTGGCTGTGGATGATTCAGCATACAGTAATGTGACAGATGAAGAAGAATGATTGGAGATAAATTAACTTAGGAAATGACTTACGAGCTATTTCAAAGCAACTCCGAATACTATTGCATTATTTACGGCATCCATTACTTTGAGCAGATTAAATCTTGTGAAATATTATGAAGAAAAATTTGTTAAATCCATATATTATAGTCCTGATTTTATTAAGCTTAGTTATAAGCGTTTCTAACCAGACTAGAGATTTATATCAAACAAAAAATACACAAATAAACCTTAGTCAACTTTTCGCTACAGCCAGATGGAGATTAGATTCACAACAGCAATACAAAGAAGTTCGAGTGCCTTTCACTCAAAAAAAAGGCTTAATATATGTACAAGCACTTTGGGCAGGGAAACAAGTT
Source organism: Nostoc sp. PCC 9305 (assembly GCF_963920915.1). Taxonomy (NCBI): domain Bacteria; kingdom Bacillati; phylum Cyanobacteriota; class Cyanophyceae; order Nostocales; family Nostocaceae; genus Nostoc; species Nostoc sp. PCC 9305. Next base: position 3,157 of record NZ_CAWUDN010000153.1, on the reverse strand, counting down.
AACTGTGTTATTGATACTGGTGCGATATACATTTCATGGCCTCAAACATTGAACTTAAAAGCAAGTCCCATAGGAAAACAAGTTGAAATACTTGGGATTGGGGGTAAACATCGGATACTAGGGGAATGGGTCTTAGCACCAAACATTAAATTAGGTGGTTTTGAGCTAGAGAATATACCTACAATTTCAGAAAAAATAGTAGAGAAAGCCGATGGTCAGAAAATTTCCATAGCAGAAGCAGAAGGTATTAATGAAATTATATTAGGTAATACTGTTTTTCAAAACCTTGTCTTGACTATTGATTATCAAAAACAAGAAATAATTTTACGAAATAAAGACTATGATATAACCAAAAACCCAAGTGTTAAAGGTTATTTAGTTGATATGGTTTGGAATGACGGGGATTTGATAGTAATAGGTCAATTAGCCAACCATCCAGTTCGTTTTCAATTTGATACTGGTAATACTATGAGGTTAGCAGTCAATATTAAATTTGCACAAAAATATTTTGCAAATTATCCGCGTAGCCAATCCAGAACTGAATTAGCATCTGGAACAATCTTTAATGAAAATATGCCAAGTATTAATGGCAATATAAACGGCTTCAATTTTGATACTGGTAGATTAGCAATAGTACCACTTGATTCAGATGTAGATGCGTTGATAGGTGAGCCTTTTCTGAAAAACTTTCGCACTACAATAGATTATGGACGCAGTAAAATACTTTTAGAACCTTACTCTTACTAATCAATTAATCATACGTAAATAACTGAACATTGTTACAATCAAGACACTTGCGTGCCCGTAGCTTTTCACCTTCTCCCCACACAGCCCCATCAGCACGGAAATACACCCACTGACTTACTGATTCTCCAACGGTACGACCCCAAATAAAATTTTGTGAACCGCAGATAGGACATGGCGTTTCTTGTGGGCTAAGGTTTTCGTGATTCGGTTGGTTGTTCATGAGCTTCCCCCGATAATTTCTGAGTGCAATCTTCAGGAGGCATTGCGCCAGAGTGCGATCGCTATCGCTTGAGATTGAATTACCGATTTTTCCAACTGAGTGATAATTCTATTTCCAGCAATCATCAATGTAAAAGACTTTCTGTTGTCCGTTGGGTAAAATCTCGCGCACCATCCGTTTCTAACACGCCATCTGTCAACAATGCTGTAAGTGATTAATTGTGGGATTCAAGGGATTCTACTTGGTAGAATTTAGACTTTATAGCATAAACTAATTATCCCGCGAGGGGAGACAATACCGGAACTAATTGAGGGCTAGTCATTCTTTTGTTGACCCCGCCAAACCCCGCAATTGTCTCCAACTTCAGCTATTGGCCATAACACCAACACGGAGAGCAATCCGCTTATATTTGTTTGGATTGTAGGGCATACCTGTATGCATAACTTGGGAGTTATCCCAAAACACAATATCTCCAGGTTGCCAAATATGGGCATAAACTGGTGTACAGTCCAGAATCTCCTGAAACAATTCCTGCCAATACTGTTTAGCAGCTTCTGGTTCGTTTTCTAGACCTTTGAGAATCGAAGTGTCAGAACCCAAATATAAACAATAGCGCCCAGTTACTTTGTGAGTTGAGACAATTGGATGTAATTTCCGAGGAATCTCTATCCCTGGCTGTGGGGAGATAGGTGACAGGTGATACATCGACAGTAGTTTTAATTGCTGCTGATGTTGGGGAGCGAGATTGTGGTAGGCTTCCACCATGTCGAGAAAGAGAGTGGTGTGGGGCTGTCCATCCGTTCCTTCGTCCGGGATGGACACCCCATAAAGCATCACGACATAGAGGGCATTCATATCCAGTCCCTGTGTTTTAGGGAGATGGTCTTTATCGTGATGCCATTGCCAAGCAACTTTGCCGACCACCTCACCAGAAAGCCCCTTGGGATTACCTAAAATGGAGACTCCAGGACTTTGTAAGTCTGGAGCGATTTCGGGATCTAGAGGTTTGGGGCGACGACCGAGGGTTGAGTCACCAAACGTCTGGATGGCAAAGTCTTTCAACTGGGATGCTGTCAGTTTTTGCTTTCTGACAACAATAACCCCGTGTTCCCAGAGAGATTGCTTCAATTCCTCAACTTGTTGATCTGTTATGGATGCAAGATTACAATCTCGTAGAACTTCCTTGCCCAGTCTTGAATGCTGCTGTACGGTCAACAATTTCTTCATCTTAAGTAAATACAGTTTGATAATACTATTCACCTCAAGTTTCGTACTTTACGCAAAAAACGAATCATCTTGAAGTTGGCATTACAAAGGTTAGAAGTCAGCACAAGCCAGCGTATTGCAGACGGCATCCACTTCTTTACTGTCTACCTCTGATTTTCCTCGATTGGGCTAGGACTTACAGATAGGGAGCGATCGCACTAAGCTCACTGGCTTCAGGCGATTGCAACTGGGATATTTTTATTGTGGAATGCGTTCAGATCCGAACTTGCGCTGATGCCAGTAAGGATAGATTGGCGCGATCGCGCTAACCTGATTGAGCCGATTTACTTCCTCTAATGTTAGCTCCCACTGAGCAGCCCCAAGGTTGTCTCGAAGTTGTTGTTCATTCCGCGCTCCGATAATAACGGATGTAATACCAGACTGACGTAACAGCCAGTTGAGCGCAACTTGAGCAACACTGACACCACGGTTATTAGCCACTTCATGCAGAACTTCCACAATGTCGTATCCCTTTTCCACGTCACTGACAGTGCCAATATCATCGATTTTTGCTCGTCGCGTCCCAACCGGAGGGGGCTGACCACGACGATACTTACCTGAGAGGAAACCAAAAGCAAGCGGACTCCACACTAAGATACCCACACCTTGATCTAAACCTAGAGGAATTAGTTCAAATTCCAACTCTCGCGCCACAAGTGAGTAATAAACCTGTTGTGACACATAGCGCTCCAAGTTCAAACGCTCTGATACAGACAGCGCCTTCATTAAATGCCAAGCTGAATAATTAGAGCAGCCAATGTAGCGAACTTTGCCGCTACGTACAAGTGAATCTAAGGCGCGAAGTGTTTCTTCTAGTGGAGTTAGAGCATCGAAACCATGAACTTGATAGAGGTCGATGTAATCTGTGTTTAACCCTCTTTTATCACTCTCGACAAAGTATAATTAGGAGCGATCACAAAAACA
>NZ_CAWUDN010000152.1:0-14128 GCF_963920915.1 Nostoc sp. PCC 9305 | reverse complement strand
AGGGGGATCTACGACGATTTTGGTTTTCTAGAAAGATGTGTGTACACCGTAGCCCATGTTGGGAGAAGGGGAACTGGAGCGGCTTCTTAAAAAAGTTCGGGATCTGAGCTTCTCTGTACTAGAAAAACTTGTAAGTAAGGTAGTATGAAGCTGGTGTCTGGAAAATGCTTCTTTTCTCCATACCATCTGCTCCTTAGCAGATAGCTAGAAAATCCAATTAAAATTAATCAATATTGATATTTGTTAATGATTTTGAACTGCAAATATAAACCTTTTAGAAGATGTTTTAAAATTAAGTATTGATATTATATTAAATTTGCCATTTAAGTTTATTAATTGTTATCTGTGATATCCATTTTAACTTGGAAAGCTTTTAACATGAAAATTTTAGTTGTCGAAGATGACGAGTTAAGTGCATATTCACTCACCACCGTTTTAACTAACCAAAACTATGCGGTTGAAGTTGCCACTGATGGAGATGCTGCTTGGAATTTTATTCAAACTTACGATTATGATTTAATCCTCCTAGATGTAGTGTTGCCCAAGCTGGATGGCATTAGTCTTTGTCGTCAAATCCGGTCTAGTGGGTTGCAAATGCCAATATTGTTATTGACAGGGTGCGATAGTAGTCATGAAAAAGCGATCGGATTAGATGCAGGCGCAGATGACTACGTAGTTAAACCCTTTGATGCAGAAGAGTTAATTGCTCGTGTTCGGGCACTGTTGCGTCGTAAAGGCGTAACCTCGCAACCTGTGCTGGAGTATGGTGGGTTGCGGCTAGATCCTAGTAGCTGTGAAGCAACCTATGCTGGAAATCTGCTGCCACTTACTCCCAAAGAGTATGCTCTGTTAGAACTATTCTTGCGAAATACTCGCCGAGTGTTTAGCTGCGGCATGATTTTAGAACATCTTTGGTGTTATGAAGACACTCCACAAGAAGAAGCTGTTCGCACCCATATCAAAGGGTTACGACACAAACTCAAAGCTGTAGGAGCGCCCAATGATTTGGTTGAAACAGTTTACGGTATTGGCTATCGGCTGAAACCACTGCCAGAGGAGAAGGGCAGAGGGGCAGAGGGGCAGAGGAGCAGGGGGGAATTAGAGCGTGAAAAATCTTTGGTTCCCAATCTCAAATCACAGCAGCAAACATTAATCGCAGTTGCGGAAATTTGGCAACGATTTCAAGGGCGGGTAGATGAACAAGTGAGGGTTTTGGAGGAGGCGATCGCAACTTTAAATCACAATAGTTTAAATCTCGATTTGCGATCGCTTGCAGCCAAAGAGGCGCATACCTTGGCAGGTTCTTTAGGTACTTTTGGCTTGCCTCTTGGCTCAAAATTGGCACGCAATATCGAATTGTTACTGAGTTCTCGTCAAATCCTGAGTCAATCTGAGATTACCAATCTCGAAAGTTGGGTAAAGTTATTGCGTCGGGAAATTGACGGAAACGACGCAGCAATAATATCTTCATCACCAACCCCACAGGTTTTAGAAACAGTCACACAACCACTGCAAAATGACCTCCATACAGAAAGTAAAATATTGATTGTGGATGACGATCCGCAAATTCAGGCATTTTTACAAACTTTACTTAGTCCTTGGGGACTAAAAGCGATCGCTCTTGAAGATCCGCGTCAGTTCTGGGAAATCTTGGAAGTAGTTACGCCAGATATGCTGATTCTGGATGTGGAATTACCTTATACAAATGGTATAGAACTTTGCCAATTAGTACGCAATGATTCGCGCTGGTGTGAGTTACCCATTCTATTCCTCACTGTTCATAGCGATGCCGAAATGGTAAATCGAGTGTTTAGTGTTGGTGCTGATGATTTTGTAAGTAAGCCCATTGTCGGGCCAGAACTAGTAACCCGGATTGTTAATCGCTTAGAACGGATGAAATTGCGGCAGCGCGTCGTGCAGGGAGGCAGGGGGGCAGAGGGGCAGGGGGGCAGAGGGGCAGGGGAAGCAGGGGGAGCAGGGGAAGATAGGGAAGTAGATTCTTCCTTGCCTCGCTCATCTCTTAATTTACAAGCCATCAACGAACTGGAATTGCGAGTAGCAGAGCGCACTGCTGAGTTAATTCGGGTGAATCAACAGTTGCAGTCACAACTTGATGAACGTCAACGAACACAGGGAGAATTACGGTTCTCTCAAGCCCGATTTGCACGGATTTTAGATATTGCTGATGATGCAATTATTTCCATTAACGGCTTCCAAAGTATCACTTTGTTTAATCAAGGAGCAGAGAAGATTTTCGGCTACTCTGCCCAGGAAGTGATTGGACAAGGACTTGATTTACTCTTACCACAGCGCTTTTTTCAAGCGCATCGTCAACATGTGGTTGACTTTGGCCAATCTCCCAATGTTGCCCGTCGGATGGGAGAACGGCGTGAAATCTATGGACGCCGCAAGGATGGTACTGAATTTCCAGCGGAGGCTTCTATCTCCAAAATAGAGATGGCTGAGGAAATATTTTATACGGTTATTTTACGAGATATCACAGAGCGCAAACAAATTGAACGCATGAAAGATGAATTTGTCTCTGTTGTTAGTCATGAACTCCGCACACCTTTAACTTCAATTCACGGCTCTCTAGGAATGTTAGCCAGTGGTTTGCTACCAACAGACTCAGAGCAGGGAAAACGCCTACTGCAAATTGCGACTGATAGCAGCGAACGCCTAGTACGTTTAATCAACGACATCCTAGACATTGAGCGGATTGAGTCGGGTAAGACGAAGATGGAACCAGAAATCTGCAATATCGTTGACTTGATCGTTCAAGCAGTAAATGTTATGCAACCTCTGGCTGACAAAGCAGGAGTGAAAGTATCTGTTTCTGCCGAATCTGGCCAAGTATTGGCAGATTGCGATCGCATTGTCCAAACATTGACAAATCTATTGAGTAACGCCATTAAATTCTCGTCTGCTGGATCTACGGTTTGGTTGGGGGTGCAACCACAAGGAAATGAGGTTTTGTTGACAGTCAAAGATACCGGACGCGGTATCCCAACAGACAAACTTGAGAGTATCTTTGAGCGCTTTCAACAAGTTGACTCTTCAGATTCACGCAACCATGATGGAACTGGTTTAGGTTTGGCAATTTGCAAGAGCATTATGCAACAACACGGCGGACGCATTTGGGCTGAAAGTACATTGGGTGAAGGTAGCACTTTTTACATCACTCTGCCATTATTTAGGGCTTTCCAAAATACTGATTTAGAAGACTCTTCCAACATCTCCATGATTCATAGTAGTTACGAGCAAACTACAAATAGCCAACAAAGTCCAGATGCAGAAATTTTAAGCAACGGGCGTGTGACTACCAAGGAATTTGAACAACGGCTGATGAAGTTACTTCAGAGCATTACCCCGAACCAAAAAGAGGATAGCAGTGATGACAACAAAGCAAATTCTAGTAGTTGATAACGAGCAGTATATTCAAGAAGTTGCCAAGATTTGCTTGGAAACAGTCGCAGGCTGGAAAGTAGTGACTGCGAGTTCCGGTCAAGAGGGCATAATTAAAGCTGAGACTTACCAACCAGATGCAATTTTACTAGATGTGATGATGCCAGAGATGGATGGCATCACAACCTTTGAAAAGTTACAAGCCAATCCATTAACCAAAGCAATTCCAGTAATTTTGTTAACTGCTAAAATCCAGGCTTCCGATCGCCGTCGCTATAATCAGATGGGAATGATTAGTGCGATCGCTAAACCATTCAATCCTCTAGAATTAGCTACTGAAGTAGCAGTAGCCTTGGGCTGGAGTTTACAAAAGTAGAACAAAATCCATAGCAAATTAATTTATAAAAAGTAGATGTAGGGAAAAATCAATACAGTTCAGATAAGACCAAAACACTTGTAGAGACGGAGATTTATCGCGTCTCCAAAACCCAAAATTTTTGCCATTAGCCCTTAACCCAAGCGTATTAGACTTCTTGCAAAAGTCGGGGTAAAGGGGAAGGGGAAAAGGGGAAAAAAACTCAAAATCCTTTCCCTTTAACCTTTTCCCTTTTCCCTAAGAGTGCAAAAATATATTTTTGCAAGAGGTCTATTGAAGGAAAAGTGATTTAAAAGTTTTTTTAGGTGTTAAAGAACACAATGGGTAAAAATAAATTCAATTGTTGTTGAAATATAGAATAAAAACGAACGATTTAAATAAATTGTAACTTTGTTCCAAAATTTAGCTCTTTACTACAATTTAAATTGACCAATAACCTTTTTTATAAATAGTCATAATTTATATTTATATCTATGCAATAGAATTAGTTTAATTTTTGTTAATAAAAATTAATATATATTATCTGAACTACTCGATGCTGTAAAATAAGCAGTGGATTTTGTCGATTAACAAATTAAATCTTAATTTGGTTATTTTTGGTAATTAAGACCAAAAAAATTGGACATAATCAGCATTTTCATTTCACCAGATTAATATTACGGATGGGTCTAATTGACGAACCACTCATTTTGGTATTATTGCTTTTTCTTCTTCGGTATCACTCTTGCCCGATACTTTCTGATTGCTGGGGGAGCATACTTGCTCTTTTATTTAGTTCTAGGGAAGTCTCTCGCCAACAAGAGTTTGCGTTTGAAACCGTTGATGAGTTGTTCAATTAAAAAGGATATTGAATTATCAGTAATCTCCACAGTAGTTTTTGCTATTTCTGGAGCATTTATGATCTCAGAGTATAATTTGGGAGTAACCCTGCTATACGCTGACATCTGGAAATACGGACTGTGGTATTTAATAGTTAGCTTTATTGCAGTGCTAATTCTTCAGGATACTTACTTTTATTTTATCCATCGGATCTTTCACCACCCTCGAATTTTTAGATGGATGCATTATGGACACCATCGTTCAGGAGAGCCAACGCCCTGGAGTTCTTCTGCCTTCGACTTACCAGAAGCGATTGTACAAGCACTTTTCTTTGTAGGTGTAAGCTTTATAGTTCCGCTGCATTTTGTCACCTTAGTTGCCGCACTGATAACTATGACAGTATGGGCAGTGTTTACCCATCTCGGATTTGAGCTATTTCCCTCCTCATCTAAAAGTTACTGGATTGGAAGGTGGCTTATTGGTTCTATGCATCATTCCATACATCATCGCAAGTATAAAGTACACTACGGTTTGTACTTTACGTTCTGGGACAAACTGCTTGGGACTGAAGATCCTAATTATGAAAACGAAACCCACACAAGAGAGTTTTAACTATAGCAGTCCTAAATAATTTGTGAAATATTTTTCTGTTGGCTGTCATTTGTCCTTTGTAATCACAAATGACAAATGACTACTGACTATTTAATTTTTGTCGAATTTTCAAGCTTGTTTGGATTCACCCAACGATTGACAAATTCGTTGTTATGTTTGTAAACCTTGATTTGCACTTGCTTAGAACTTAACTTGACTATTTCGGCGGGAATTCTTTGCACATCGCTAGAATCAGTGCGGGGCTTATAAAGCCAAATGACTTTTTGCCCAACTTGAAAGTTGTTAGGATTGCTAGTTAAAGAAAGCGTACTTTCTGCCCAAGATGGGAAAGCAACTGCTAAGTTGATCAAAAGTACTAAGACCACTAGAGTGATTTGAAAAAGTTTCATAATCATTGCACTTGTCTTAGGTTTCATGGGGCAATCAATCTGCTGCTCTAGCATTTAGTTATTGTCCTTCTTTAAGATTATCAAAGTTGAAAGATCGGTATACGAAAAATCCTTTAGGCTATTTAGTAAAAGTTAAAATATCTACTGATTTCAGGATAAAACGATTTAGAGAATAAAATCAAATAGTCTTATTTGTTAAAACGATAACTTAGATTTATATATAGAAGCTTGTATTGCCAAAATACGTTTGAGAACAAATGAAATCGCTGAAGTAACAAGTTTATTTTACGAAAGCGATCGCTGTTTGCCATCAACCCAAAATAAATCTTTTGGCTGAGACATTGAAGCGATCGCCTTGTGTAAAATTTAAGCAGCCCAAAAAATCGGGGCAGGTTCCAAACCCGCCCCAACATCCGATATACTGCGCCCAACGGCTGTTGCTACAGGCTTTAAACTAGCAACTAAATGCACCATATCTTCTAAAGAAAGTGCTTGACGGGCATCAGAAACAGATTTTTCTGGTTCTGGGTGACATTCAATAATTAATCCATCTGCACCGCAAGCGATCGCAGCCCTAGCCACAGGTGCGACCAACTCCCGTTTGCCGACAGCATGGGAAGGATCTACAATTACAGGCAAGTGAGTTATTTGCTTGAGTGCTGCCACTGCCCCTAAATCTAGGACGTTACGGGTGTAATCGTCGAAACTGCGGATACCTCTTTCGCACAACACCACATCAGGATTCCCGTGACTGAGGATATATTCAGCAGCCATAACAAATTCTTCAATAGTTGCTGCTAAACCGCGTTTGAGCAGTATTGGTTTACCAGCTTGTCCCAAAGCTTTGAGCAAATCAAAGTTTTGCATATTGCGGCTACCAACTTGCAGCATATCAGCGTGGGCGGCGACTACTTCAATTTGGGAAATTGACATTACCTCCGTGACAACTGGCATATTGTAATGCGATCGCACCCTGGCTAAAATCTCTAATCCTGACTCTCCCATACCTTGGAAAGCGTAGGGAGATGTGCGGGGTTTGTAGACACCGCCACGCAACCCCTGTACTGATGCAGTAGATAGCCTTTGGGCGACTATCTCCATTTGTTCTAAGCTTTCAACGGTGCAAGGGCCGCCGATAATTACCAGTTCTTTACCGCCGAAAGTGACTTCTTTCGAGATTTTAACGATTGTCTGGTGGTTGAGATGGGCTTGTGCAGCAAGTTTGGCATTAATCATGGTTATATTCTCCTGAAAAATTAAGTATTGGGAAAGAGGAGGCAGGGGATAGGGGATAGGGGGCAGAAGTTATTTGATTTTGAATTTTGAATTGATTTCTCCCTTGTGCCTCTATTTTGCATTCTCAAATAACAACAAAAAAGCCCGAAACCAAGAGTTCCGGGCGCGTTCTGATTCATTGGCATGACGCTATTTACCCGGAATTTATTCTGGGCCAAAAGTAAAAGCCATAAAACCAACTAATGAAATAAGTCATGACAACGAAATTCTCCTTAAAAAAACAAAAACCGCAGAGTTTGCTCTGCGGTTCACCGGGCGGTTTCCATTAGGAAACTTAATTCACCCCCGGTGAACCACCCTAAACCAAAAATAAAAGTAGGAATTTGTGTTAAACATTTGCGCGCTTTTTGCTGGAAAAATTAAGAAATATACGTATCTAATGTAAACCTAGCAGGAAGAGTGAGCTTTGTCAAGACCTGCACAAACTATAAAAAAGCGATAGACTCAGTACAACTCTGGGGATTAAGACTAATAACGCTTTGCACAATTCAAAATCACGCCCTGTTCTGATTATACTAGTTGCTTATTTGCGTAGACGAAAAAAGCGGTTTGTCATTAAACATCACAGTAGTTATATAACCTCAGAAGAAAAAGCCAGGATTGAGAAGTTAAAATATCTAATTCTCCTGACTTCATCTTACGAAAGCTTATTGCAGGGAATTGACACCGCCATTACATTACTGCCCAAATTCTCATTGACCAGATCAATTTTTTAGGATCATCTGTCTGATTATGCCCAGTTCCAAAATCTTAACCCAATCTTTCGACTATTATGGAGCTTACCCCTGCCCAGTCTGTCGAATAGGTAAGATTTCTCACATGCCATTGATGGAAGCTATGGCTTGTGACTTTTGCCAAGAGATTTTTACAGTCAACTTAGAGCAACAGCAAATCAAGATGCCTTCTAGGCAACCACCTTTAACTTGGCGTTGGAATGGGTTTAGTTGGACAGAAGGCCAGTTGGAAGGTATGGAATTAGGTTGGGGTTATGGATTAGCAGCAGCAGTTTTTATAATTCTTCCCACTACTCTAATTGGCATAGTAGCTTACTATTTTCCTGCTAATCTGAAGGAACCCATTACCTGGATGCCATATATTTGGACAATATTAACCTTCTTATCACATTTATCAATTATTGTTTGGATTTATATTGAAGTCTATCAGATTCCAGTTGCAGCATATTTTCGAGCGATCGCTCGATGGAGAAATGGAGAGATGGGGAGATGAGAAAGTTGAAAAGCAGGGGAGCAGAGGGGCAGAGGGGCAGAGGGGCAGAGGAGCAGAGGAGAATAATTAGTACCAATGCCCAATGCCCCATGCCCCATAATCCATAACAAATGATGCAGCGGATAAATGACTCCATCACTCATAATTAAGTTGATTGTCCACCAAAATATCGTATGAGCGATCTGGAGCGGTACTATAGAGTTTTGGAATTAGAGCCTGGGGCTACACTTGAAGAAGTGAACCAGGCTTACAAAGATTTAGTCTTTGTTTGGCATCCCGATCGCATTCCTAAAGACAATCTCCGTTTACAGCAAAAAGCACAAGACAAGCTGAAAGCCATAAATGAAGCTCGTGAAAAGTTGCGTTCTCTAAAAACCAAACATCAAACTACACATCACTCACCGCCACCTCAACAGGAAAAACCATCTCAAACAATCCAGAAACCACCAAAGCAAAACTCAGACTTGAGTGGCAAAGACTACAGTCGGGCAAATTTGAGCAATAAAGACTTATCTGGCAGAAATCTAAGTTATGCCAATTTGAGCGGTGCTAATCTCAGCGACACTTTTATGCACAAAGTCAACCTTAGAGGTGCAAATTTATCTGAAGCAAATTTATTTCGGGCAAATCTACTTTTAGCCGATCTCAGGGAAGCGAATTTACGCGCTGCTAATTTGATTGGAGCGGATCTCAGTGGAGCCGACTTGCGAGGAGCCGACTTGACGGGAGCGCGGATTCGCTCTGGTGAGCGGCTTCTGGTTAAATTAGTTGGGACTAACTTAGCAGGGGCAATTATGCCTGATGGTTCAATTTATCAATAACTGAGGTTGCGCCATAACACCAAAACCCTCATGTAGAGACGCGATTTATCGCGTCTTAAAAGACAAATGTATCCACTTAGCTTTATCCATCCCTACAACCTACGTGTAAAATTGAATATATACATCAAGGCTTTTAGGCATTGTGAACTTTTTTATCGGCTGTGCTGTTTGGGCATATAAAGGTTGGGTAGGCGAACTCTATCCCCAAGGTACTCGCACTGCTGATTTTCTCCATCTCTACAGTCGTCGCTTCACCACTGTAGAAGGTAACACTACCTTTTATGCCGTGCCTAACCAAGAAACTGTAACTCGTTGGGCTGCCGAAACACCAACAGGTTTTGAATTTTGTCTAAAATTACCGCGAGATATTACCCATCAAGGGTTGCTAAAACCTTATATTCCAGCTGCTTTAAATTTTCTGGAGGAAATGCGCCCTTTAGGTAAGCATCTTGGCCCAATTTTTGCCCAGTTACCACCCAGTTATGCACCTGCATTACTTGACGATTTGACCAACTTTCTAGAAGCTTGGCCGCGTACAGAAGCACCCCTAGCCGTGGAAGTTCGGCATCCCGACTGGTTCAAAGAACCCCATGCTAGTAATTTGACGGCACTTTTAGAAAATTTAGGTGTCGGACGAGTACTGTTAGACTCGCGTCCCATTTACACTGGAGATGATGACCCCCAGTTGCAATCGGAACGGCGAAAACCTAAATTACCGTTGCAATTGAGTGTGACAGCGCCTTTTACTCTGATTCGGTTTATTTCTCATCCGAATTTATCAGTGAATCAGCCATTTATGGAAGAGTGGGTAAGGCAGATTCAGCAATGGTTACAGATGGGAGTGCGAATTTATTTCTTTGTCCATTGTCCAATAGAAGCGCGATCGCCCAGCACAGCCCGTCACTTCCAACAGCTATTAGAACAGAATGGCGCACCAGTTCCACCCCTACCTTGGAATAACCTTGAGCATCCCCCCAATCAACTCAGTTTATGGTGAGCGTATTTAGTAGATAATTGGGGTTGTAATACTTTTCTGTTAAAGAAAAATTTTTTAGAGCAGTTCCATCAAAGGAGGTTGAGATGAGTCGTCTTCTTTATGAAAACTCAGTTTCATATAAAGGATATCTCATAATTCCATTTGTTTTTGGCAAGGCGGATAATTACGAAATTTATTCGTATAAAATGCTATCTGAAATTGGGCACAGAAGCAAATTTCACAAAGCAGAAAATCCAGCAGAAATCTATGGAAGTGACGTTAGTAACATCATTGATATTGCTAAAGAGCATATCGATAAAAATTCAGAATTTGTTCATCGCGGGGATAGTTTTAAGTCTCGCTATGTTTATCGGAACAATTTAATTATCATCTTTCAAGAAGGAGACAAATATTTTTATGACCATTACCCACCAGAGTTATTGAATAATATTGCAGCTCCAAAGTTATTCAAATCTGAATATGAATGTCTGAATTGGATTAAGCAAGGGTTTGATGGGCGACATGTGCGGCAAAGAGTGATTTGAAGAAGGTAAGCTAAACCACATCTAGTTTGCATATCTAAAATTTATATAACTCTTGTGGGGTGGGCATCTTGCCCGCCGTAATTATGCAATTTAAATGTGGAACAGCTTAGGAGTATTTGCATTTGTGTATTACAGCTATTTACTTGAAAATAGGGCGTTGCTGAATCAAGGGATGATTTTTGTAGGGTGGGCGACACGAGAGCCCTGAAATACAAGGGACGGGCAAGATGCCCATCCCACAAAACTAGCAAAATCATCCCGCAAATATGCAACACCGAAAATAGCTGTAATTTGGAATTTTGCTTTGCAACATTCTTTGCAACATTATTTAAATGTCTGCAATCAACCTTGATTTATTGCGCTTGGCTCCATGTAGATAATTTCCCAAATGTGGCCATCTAAGTCAGCAAATCCATGTCCATACATAAAACCATGATCTTGCGGTTCATTGTAGGTTGTTCCACCAGCGGCGACAGCCTTGCGAATCATTTCATCAACTTGTTCTCGGCTCTCAGAAGATAAACACACAAGCACTTCTGTGCTTTTTGTGGCATCACAAATTTCTTTGGGAGTAAACGTCTTAAACTTTTCATGGGTCAAAAGCATGACGAAAATGTTTTCGGACACAATCATACAGGTGGCAGTTTCGTCAGTGAATTGAGGATTAAACTCAAAGCCGAGTTGAGTAAAGAACTCGATCGATTGATTGAGGTTTTTAACTGGCAGATTAACGAAAATTTGAGTACTCATGGGTTCTTCTTTGGAATTATTGCACAGTGAAAGATCGGCGAAAAAGCGCTGAGGTTTTACAGGGAAGACGCCTATAAGCGCCTCCCCACAAGTCAAGCAGTTTTCTGGCAGTTGACCATCCACGGAATGCCGAATCGATCGACCAACATACCAAAGCGGACAGACCAAAAGGTTTGATCGATCGGCATCTTCACTTTTCCGTTTTCTGCCAGGATATGAAAGATGCGTTCTGCCTCCGCTGGCTCGTCAACGCTGATTTGTACGGAAAAGCCTTGGGGTGTTTCAAAATATCCAGGTGGACTGTCAGACCCCATCAAGAGGCGATCGCCCAGATCGAGGCAGACGTGCATGATTTTGTCATGCCATTCGGCTGGTATATGCTCGGCTGAGGGCGCATCCCCGTGCGTGAGCATCATGACAATTTTGCCGCCAAGACAGTGTTCATAGAACTTGAACGCTGCCTCACAGTTACCGTTGAACATGAGATAAGGATTGAGTTTCATTGCCTTGACTCAGTAGATTGGGCTATGGGTTAAGCGTGAATACAGCTTGAGATGTCTCTGGATCGAATGGAACCGAGAGGTGTTCGTGTAATATCTGCCATTCACCTTGATTTTTCTGGCAGACAGCAGTGACGCGCATCCAGGTCTGCATTGCCGGATGGTCTTGGCTTCCTGTGAAGCGAAATAGCCAATGTGCAACCGCTAAGTCTTCACTGACGGTAATCTTCTGGTCTCGTGTTTCAATCTCAAAGGCGTCCGGGAAGTAAGGCAAACATTCTTTCCACACTTGACGCCAAGCATCTTTTCCTTGGGTTTGGAAAGGAGGTTTAACATCGAAGACGATAACCTCGTTGGCATAGTGGGACATGATTTGCTCAACATCCTTGGCGCAGATAGCGCGTTGTTGCTCGGCAATTAGTTGGCGAATCTGAACTTCGTTAGTTGCGATCGCGTTTTTAGTTGTCATTGTCATCTCTCCTTTTGGGTTGAGGTTGAGTGCAGTTACGAATTCTCTGGCAAACCTGCAACTTCAATCACAGGTCGAATTTCAACAGTCCCGACGCGCGCGCCTGGAATCCGCGCGGCGATCGCGATCGCTTCGTCGAGATCCTGAGCATTAATCAGAAAAAAACCGCCCAATTGTTCGCGAGTTTCTGCAAACGGCCCGTCAGTTATTAGTGGTTTGCCATCGCGTACCCGAACGCTGGTTGCAGTTGCGACAGGGTGGAGTGGAGCGGTTGCGAGATACTGCCCCTTCGAGTTGAGTTGTTGTGCCAGTTGCGCGGATTCTAGATAACAATGTTCCCGCTCGGTTTGGCTCAGGGCATTTTCCTCCAGGTAAATCAGCAGCAAATATTTCATGGGGTTGCCTCCTTTATTTCCCGTTGTTACTTCCCTTTGTCAGTAAGTCGAACGGTGCTGCCTCAAATCGACACTCCGCCAAAAATTTTTATCCTTTAGTACGATCGAGGTATACCTCCCTTGTTTCCCTTTGTTAGTAAGTCGAACGGTGCTAACTCAAATCGACACCTCGCCAAAAATTTTTTATGTCAGGTATAATCCCAAACGCAAAAACAGACGTAAAACAAGCGATCGCCTCCCTTTACCGGGCTGAATGGGGGCGGATCGTCGCTATCCTCATCCGGTTGGTGGGGGATTTCGATGTGGCTGAAGAAGCGGTACAGGAAGCCTTTATAGCCGCCGTGAATCAATGGCAGTCGAGCGGTGTGCCCGATCTCCCCCGTGCATGGATCGTCAAAACAGCCCGATACAAAGCCATCGATCGCCTCCGACGGCGGACGCGGCTGACGGAAAAATTGGAATGGTACGCCGCCTCCGGGTTAATCCCAACCCGCGAGGAGCCAACTTACGATACAGACGAAATTCCAGACGATCGGCTGCGGCTAATCTTTACTTGCTGCCACCCAGCATTGGCGATCGAGGCGCAGGTTGCTTTGACGCTGCGGCTGCTGGGCGGACTTGAAACAGATGAAATTGCGCGGGCGTTTCTCGTGCCCACGGCAACGATGGCGCAACGGTTGGTGCGCGCCAAACGCAAGATTCGGGATGCAGGTATTCCCTATAAAGTGCCGGACACAACCGATCTGTCTGTGCGGGTAGACGCAGTGCTGACGGCGATCTATCTGATTTTTAATGAGGGCTACGCAACGACTAGGGGCGAGACGATGATGAGGGCTGACCTCTGCACAGAAGCGATTCGGCTGGGTCGCCTCGTGAGGACGTTGATGGCACCGCAACCGCCCTCAGAAGTGACTGCACTCTTGGCGCTGATGTTGCTGCACGACTCCCGGCGTGATGCTCGTTTGGATGAGGCAGGCGATCTGGTGTTGCTCGAAGATCAGGATCGTAGTCGCTGGAATCAACAACAGATTGCTGAGGCGCTACCGCTCGTTGAAGAGGCATTGCGGGGCGAGATTGGTTCCTTTGCAGTGCAAGCAGCGATCGCCGCACTACATTGTCAGGCAACACAAGCAGAAGAAACGGACTGGTTACAAATTGTCCGCCTCTACGATTTGCTCGAACGCTTGCAGCCCTCACCGATTGTGTCACTGAACCGGGCGGTGGCGATCTCAATGATAGAGAGTCCTCAGACGACCCTCGAACTCATTGATAGGCTTGCTCCCCAACTTAATGACTACCATCTATTTCACGCCACCCGTGCCGAGATGCTGCGCCGCATCGGAGCCTCAGCATCAGCCGCACAAAGCTACGCGATCGCGCTCATGCTGGTAACAAATGACAGCGAACGCCGCTTTCTGGAGCGTCGCCTGCGCGAAGTTCAGCCCTAAGTCCAGCATCACCGGACACGCGAAGAATTATTGATTATTTATATTGCAATACAGTTCAGTTAAGCGTTTCTTTCTTCTCTCAGTGTTCTCTGCGCCTCTG
>NZ_CAWUDN010000151.1:0-14221 GCF_963920915.1 Nostoc sp. PCC 9305 | reverse complement strand
TTTTTTTTGGTTGAAACGCTTGTAAATCAGCGCCTTTTAGGGAATGAAACAGCCCCCCCAATTTATCGGGGGGTTGGGGGGATCAAAAGGCTGTGGTGCAACTCTAGAAAACTTGTGTGTACACCGTAGCCCATGTTGGGAGAAGGGGAACTGGAGAATTTGCTCCCCTCTCCTAAAATTGGGAGAGAGGGGCTGGGGGTGAGGGCAAAACTCATACAGTCATTTCAGCTTAAGTTGACACCAATGGCGTCTCGCATGTCCATAAATAAGGGCGGACAAGATGTCCACCCCACAATAAAAGTTAGATGTTTTTTTATCGTTAGTTCCTCGATTTCGACTGGAGCTTGCAGGTTTTCTAAGAAATTATAATTGATTTTTTTTTGATTTTTCACCGTGACCTCTTTCTGAGATAAAATACTCACTTCTTTATGGAAGCGAGGTTATTGACTGCATACTTAACGTATCTCACTTGTCTGGATACTTCTAGGGTTCATACAAAACATCCTACTTTTCCCACCTTTCCCACCCTATTTACGAACAGTTACAAAATTAATATGGGATAAATTCTTTGGAGTTGTGAGCTATTTGTAACCTCATTTTTGGGAGACTTTAATCCCTCTGGCTGGTTTGACTACACAAAACTGTTCCGACTCTCAAGAGGAACAGACTTGAACTAAAGCAGAAAAAGGTTAGTTGACATCTCACGTTAAAAGAAATCAGCCATCCAAGGAGAACTACCTGCAAATATTTGCGTAGCTGCTGAAATAGAGGTTTCTGTCCCATGCAGTTTTCCAGCTATTTGCAAATGGTAGGGAGTAAACAAACTTGTATATAGTGGTGCTAGTTCTCGGACATCTAACTGCAACTCACCCTTTCCACCTTTTGTAACTTCACCGCGTCCATTGGCAACAGAAAGAATGAATTTACCATTGTTTGCATCTAGCAAATTATCTTGAATATCTAAGTGCAGTTCAGTTTCAATTCCCGATGGATAACCCCGCATCTCCAGCGCCTTGACTACATCTACTACCCGGAGCATCCAACGCATCGTATTCTTAAGCTTGGCAGTTTGCTCTGGTAGCAGCAATGTCAAAGAATCAATTGCAGAACTCCTCCATCGCACGTGTTCAATTTGGGAGCGATGACTGGCAAGAAAAGACCAGAATGTTTGTGCAGCCTCAACTGTGAGAATTACCCAATCTTTGATTCGCAGGATTGCGCCATCCTCTTTTGAATGTTGGCTAAAAAGAATGTAGCCTTCGGGTTTCTCTTTTGTACCGATAAAATATGCGTAAAATGTTTCCTTCTCATCTGGTTGAATTAAGCGCTCCCAGATTGCGGGATGTCGGTCTAAATATCCATGCGTTTGTCTCGCCTGCTGCTGATATAGTTGATGAAATACTTGATGATTGATATTCACTATGGGTTGCAAAGGTAGGGATTGCTCTCGCACTTGGATACTCTTAGTAGAAACTTCCCAATTACACCAGCTACCCCCTTGCTCATAGCCGACTTTTCGATACAGAGTTTGCACAGCTGGATAAAGAGCAGAGAGCGGTATACCTCTAGCATAAAGTTCCTTGAGTGTCTGTTGCATGAGAGCGATCGCAGCTCCCGAACCACGATACTCTGGAGCAATACCCACTGCGGCAATTCCTGTCATTGGTACACGCACACCACCCCACCACTGACCCATATCCAGAGTTGCCAATCCACCAACTAATTGCCCAAATCCGCGAATAATACGGAAATTTTCTACGCCAATGAGATTGATATAAGCTTCCTCGCCACCAACTCCGCTGATGAAACACTGCTCAAGGATATATATCAGCTGCTGAATATCCTGTGGATTGGCAAGAGTGCTGTATTCAAATTGAGCCGTCATCTCTCATACCATTAGTAGGACAAAAACACAATCACACTACAGCAGATGTTGCCCTAATACTTGAGCAATTTCATCGCTATAAAGCCCCGGAATAGCCTCAATTATACTACTGCACGTTTGGTTTTAAATGTTGGAACACCTATACCGTTTCTTTGCGAAGCTGCACATATTTATCTCCCGCTACGCCTTCCCTCCAAAGCATCTTCATGGAGAATTGATATTACACTTGTAAAAATTTTTAATGAGTTACTTCAGGAGTGTTTATTCTATTTTTAGGGCAGTTGCTCTTAACAAACCACTTACAAAAAATATGTTAACAAGTTGGATTTACCTTATAATTGCCATCCTTTTTGAAGTTTCAGGCACAACTTGCATGAAATTATCGGAGGGATTTACTAAAATAGTTCCTTCAGTATTAATATTTGTCTTCTATGGACTTTGTTTTACTTTTTTGACCTTTGCTCTCAAGAGACTTGAAGTAAGTGTCGCCTATGCTGTCTGGGCTGGATTGGGAACTATTCTAGTAGCTCTTATTGGTATTATTTGGTTTCGGGAATCTGCGACATTCATGAAACTTGTGTCGATCTCCTTAATCATCATCGGGGTAATTGGGATCAACGCAAGTCAATGAAGGAGGCAGGGGGGCAGGGGGCAGGGGAGCAGGGGAGCAGAGGAGCAGAGGAGCAGGGGGCAGGGGAGAGGGTTTGCAGATTTTATACAGGTTAGTATTGGCTGCTTTAGCTAAACATTACTTAGGTAGCGGTGAACGAATTGAATGGCGATCGAACCTTCTCCGACACCGGATGCCACCCGTTTAATTGAGCCATAGCGGACATCTCCGGCTGCGAAGATTCCGGGAATGTTGGTTTCTAATAAGAAAGGAGAGCGTTCTAAAGACCAACCACGAGGAGATTTGCCATTATGTATCAAGTCTGGCCCGGTGATGATAAACCCCTGAGTATCGCGTTGAATAACGCCATCGAGCCAATCAGTTTTGGGGCTAGCACCGATGAAAATAAACAGCGATCGCGCTGACACGGTTTCGGTTTGTCCAGTGTTGGCATTGGCGATCGCAATTGCTTCTAAATGTTCCTTTCCCTTTACTTCCACAACGCTGCAACCCGTGCAAACTTTGATATTTTCAGTTGCAGCAATTTGGTCAATCAAATATTGAGACATACTTGATGCTAGTGACTCACCTCGCACTAACATAATCACTTTGCTGGCATACTTAGAAAAGTGCATTGCTGCCTGTCCAGCAGAGTTTGCCCCGCCAACCAAGTAAACCTCTTCGTTGGTGCAGGCGATCGCTTCAGTCATGGCAGCACCGTAATAAATTCCTGCTCCTGTGAGCTTGTCGGCTCCTGGAACCTTCAGCCAACGGTAGGAAACGCCGGTTGCAACTAAAAGTGCATGGCAACTAATCTCGCTACCATCTGCTAATTGCAGAACCCGATAAGGATCTTCCAGTCGAACCCCAGTTACTACTTGAGGAGTAAGAATTTCTACCCCAAATCGCCGCGCCTGAGTGACTCCCCGTCTTGCCAAATCGCTGCCACTCAAGCCAACAGGAAACCCCAAATAGTTCTCAATCCGCGAACTCGTACCAGCTTGTCCTCCTGGCGCTTCACGCTCAATTAAGACAGTACTCAATCCCTCAGAAGCACCATAGACTGCGGCTGCCAGTCCGGCAGGGCCAGCACCCACGATCGCTAAGTCATAAAAGGGACGCTCTGCCTGAGTTTGCAGTCCAATTTTGGCGGCAATCTCTAAATTAGATGGTTGAATTAATCGGGAACCATCGGGAAACAGCACCAAGGGTAATTGTTGTCTACAATCAGCTTGGGCGTATTCCACCAATTTTTCTGCATCCGGCTCCAGTTCAACATCTAACCATTTAAATGGAACCTGGTTACGTGCTAAGAAGTCTTTCACCTGATGTGAAAAAGGCGACCAGCGATTACCAATGACTCGAATGCCTTCAAAGCGTGGGCGGAATCCAGCTAGCCAGTCATCTAGCAAATCATTTAAAACCGGATATAATCTCTCTTCTGGTGGATTCCAAGGCTTGAGTAAGTAATAATCAAGTTTGGCACTATTAATCGATTTAATGGCAGCATCCGTATCTGCATAGGCGGTCAACAAGGCACGTTTCGCATCGGGAAAGATGCTTTTTGCTCGTTCCAAGAACTCCACGCCTCCCATTTGGGGCATACGTTGATCCACTAGAAATAGAGCAACTGATTCATTCCGCAATTTTAGTTGCTGCACCACATCCAGAGCCGCGATCCCGGAATCTGCCCGGACAATGCGGAAGCGATCGCCATACTGATGACGCAAGTCTCGTGACACCGCTTGTAATACTTCTGGATCGTCATCGACGGTTAAAATTGCTGGTTTCGCCATAACTACTGTTACTTAACAATTGCAGTGTCTAGCCGTTGTCTTCAAAAATTTGTCGTCAAAATATCTACTGTTTAACCAGTTGCTTTAAACGAAAGTATGCCTCTTCTGGTGTTAGCGGTTCCGATTGAGTTTCATTGGGTATATAAAATACCCAGGTATCAGGAAAGTAATGCACTACAAAGCTGGGAATCAAACCCAAGCTTACTGCTTGTTTGCCGAGTTTTTCAGCTTGTTCTTCTAAACTCAGTTGGTCATGAAATGGGTGTTCAACCATACTTTTGCATCTCCCTGTACTTTATTTGACCCTGGAAAAAGGTTCAAAACCAGTATTGCACGAATCACCTTTAGGTGATTTATCATGTTCCAGAATCAGCTTGAGAATATTTTGGTAGTAAACTTAGAATAATTTCAAATATTCTTTTGTAGAGAATCATAAAACTATTTGAGTCATTCAGGGTAATTGAAATTGGATTGAATCAGGCAACAGGGGATTCCTTACAAAATTATAAGTGTCTCGTTCCCAGTCGGAGACTGGGAATGCCGTCCTAGAGGCTCCGCCTAGAGTGTTGATTTTGTAACTTTTCAGGGGTTAAAAATTCATGCACAATCCTTTCCAATCCAAGGCTGGAGTAAAATTTGCAGTGGGAAAAGTTATTTTTCGCGTTCTTTAAGTAATGAGTAATAAGTAATGGATATAGGACTTACGCACAGGTAACGGAAAATCGAACCACAGAGGCACAGAGAACACGGAGGAATAAGAGTTTGAGAGGTATTTTGCGTAAGTCCTGGGATATTTACTCATTACTCATTCTTTAGAGAGAAAAGCTCAATTTCCACAAAATCGCAATGCTTATTTAAACCCCAATGGGAACAAATCTCTTTAACAGGCTAATTGTTGGCTGTAATGACTGGGCTTCAACAAATAGCGCAGTTTGCTCATCAAAAGCAGTCCAATTTTGGTGATTGGATAAAGGCTCAGAAGCAACAATAACTTGGTTTGGCTGCTTGAGTTGATCGCAAGACCAATAAAGAGTAGGTGCTTGCGTGCGATAAGCATAGCGAATTGCTGCAACTGCTTGACCATCGCTGACAATTACATTGGCACTAAAGCTGGTGTCGTGTTCTGATGCCAACTTAGTCAATTTTTGAAGTGTGGCATTTAATGCTGACAACAGAGTGCTGTTTGGAGACGACTGCCACATTTCCACTAGTAGGGCGAAGATGTGTTCAGAGTCAGTCGTGCCTTTAATCAGGCTGTAAGTGGAATCAGAGAGACTCTCACGTATTGGTCTACAAAGAGTTTGTTGAAAGTTTGATATCTCACCATTATGCACAAACAAAAGTTTCCCACTACGAAATGGCTGACAATTGCTAATGTCGAGCGATTCACCTGTTCCAGCTAATCGGACATAGCCTACAGTACAACTGGATTGCACATAGCTGCTCAACTCTTCCAGATTCGGCTCGTTCCACAGCGGAATAGTATTTCGGTAAATAAAGGGTTTACCCACTTCGTCGTACCAGCCTACACCTACTCCGTCTCCACAAACTACTCCTGATTTTAATTCCAAAGAACTGTAACTTTGTTTGTAGAGCGAATGCTCTTGTTTATACAGCAACTCATCTAAGAGGATGGCGTTACCAAGATAGCCAATTAATCTACACATAAAAAACGATGTTGCTGAAAGAGTAAGAAAAATCAGTCACAAGCCCCGATAGAAATCGAACCTTTTAACTGGACAATTATTGCAAATCATTACTAACTTAACAATTATTGTTTATCTTGTGTATGTTTGATCTGTGACTTTAGTCATGGTTTTGTTGTCTTGCTAAAAATATAGAACAGAAGCTAAAGTAATATTTATTCTTTACCTTTGTTTGAGCTTGATTTGTGAATTATCCGTTCGCATTCAAAGGATTTTAGAGAACTATGCCAATTCAAAAACACATTAATCTTAATCAAGGATGTTTCCTTAATTCCGCCAATAAACAGATAGTTGTCAATTTAGCTAGTGAAGATATTTTAAATTTGATCGCGCAAGAATTAAAAACTCGTTACTCTCCAGAAACTCAAAAAAACCTACTTGAGGAGAGTTCAAAATTATTACCTACTTTTGTATTTCAAGAATTATTACAACGCCAACAGCAAGTAGTAGATATTAACCCAGATAGTTTAATTGTCGTTAGCTGTCAGATAGCAGAGGCAGAAGTCGATGATTTGGGATTTAATTTAAATGTCGAAGTATATTTTGTAGTTGGAGATATAAAAGGTCAAAACCATTTTCGGGCTAATCAAATAGTCCTTTGGTCGAATATATGGGGTGATGAAGAACAGCCTTTTGATTTAGAAGATGAACTAGGCGAACAATTCTGGACAAGTTATCAAATTCAGTTGCTTTTTGATGAAAAAGAGCAGCAAACAATTGAACTAGAATTATCACAAACAGATGATTATGCCGCGAGGTTAGAATTTTCTCCATCACTAAAAAGATTTTCACCATCCATAGTTCCCTTTGCGGATAATGACTTCTAAAAATTATTATCTGCACATACAGTGAATGTAAATTAATCATTTATATTCACTGAGGATTTTATTTTGTGGAAGTTATCTTTTAAAAAGATGAAGTCTTCAATCCCTCCTACTTTCTCATTGTGGTTCGATAATTGAACCCATAAATAAAATGTTCCCCGTCTGATTATCCCTGATGGCACAAAAGAAGGGGCGATCGACAATCATTCGGAATGGTTCTGGTTCTTCTCTGAAAGATGTTGCTACTATTGCCACTGAAGTAGCCGCAGCCGCTTCAGTGCCTTCTTCGTTCACTTCAACAAAAGTTTTATGCTTAACTTGGCTAATGGCAAAATTTTTACCCATGCCAGAAAAATTGGCTTTGTTGCTGAAAGCCTCCCCCATACCTAAAGTTTTTAAAGCATCATTGAGTGTAATCTCGTAATCTGTTTTGAAGCGGGGTAGGCGAATAAACCCTTTTTGATTGTTGAACTGAGTCATCCATTTTTCCCAATTCTCAACATTCAAGTTTTGATAAAATGCTTTGAGGTTAGAATTCTTTTTGGGTAAAAATATATAAAAACTTATCTTACCATCTTTCCCATAAGGTAAACTAACTGCCTGAAACTTTTCGCTTTCATAGTATCTATAATCACCCTCTTGTGACATCATTGGGTGTTTTTTTTGCCTGCCAGATGTGATGTAAAAAGGGTATGGAGCAGTTTCTTTCTTGTCAAACTCGTTACTCAAATTACCTTTAAAATATATGGCATTAATCAAAAATAATACCTGATTTGGTTCAATTTTTTCAACTATTTTAGTGATTTTGCCGTTAGTATTTTCTTTGACCCAGTTATTGATAATACTAGATGCGGCGGCATCTTGAAAGTTTAAATTGCTGACTTTGGCCTGATAGAAGTCCTGGGTTCTCTTGAGAAAGTCTGGTGCAAAGCTAACATCTTGATTTGCCCAAAGTGAGTTAGCAATATTCAATTGCACTTTCGTATCTGAATTGTCTAAAAGCTGTTTTAATACCGCCGCATAAGAAGAGTTGATTTCTGGTAGATTCATCCCCTGTAATTCTAGGGTTTTTGCCATTGCTTGTTGAGTCGAACCGCTAGCGCCGTTGTAAGTCATAGCAAGAGCGATCGCAACACTTGAAGGTGAGATAAAAATATTTTTCTCACCCCAATCGTTTTTCAGAACTTCTGAAAATAGTTTGAAGCCAAACTTATTGCTAGCCTCAACTATTTTTGTATCAGTGTTGGCTGTTTTTTTTTGCAATGGAGTTTCTGGTTGAGGTAAACTAGATTGAGCAAGGGCACTTTTATTACTATCGACTTGAGAACAGCCTAATACACTGAATAAAACGACACTTGCAGCTGCCAGAGCATAACGTCTGCCTAGACTAACACCGTAACGTCTTTGCAGGAAATTTTCTTTTGCATCACTCAATTTATGGCGATTCATTCTGCTACCTCACTTGCCAAAGATTCCCGATTTGTGCTCAGAGTTGACGCAGATACTGTGTCAATGATTAACTATTGCATTTACTCCAATAGAAAAATGGGACTGTTACAGTTTTCGTAACAGCAAATTAGTAGCTTAGAGTAATTAAACACAACTTGTGGAGTTGCTAATTCCTTATTGAGACGGCTATACAGACGACTTATAAAAATTTTGATTTCTAAGAATTTTTATCTTTACGTATAAACGTATTGTAAGCTACGTAATCATAAAATAACCACTTCTGTGAGGTTTTTATAGATCGAATAAGGTTTCTCAGTGGCAGAAAATCTCGTTCCCATGCTCCGTATGGGAACGAGAAAAACGCTGTAATTTTACACAGATATTTGTGCTACTCTATTTCAATTAATAGGTACACTCCACCAAGCTAAACTGTAGGGTTGAGTCGCTTCATTGAGCTTTTGACGAAACTGGACGCGGATTTTGTAATTGCCAGTAGCAGTAACGGGGCAGAAAATATGTTCTACACTATCAATTTGGCTGATTGACGAGCAAACAGCACCACCTTCAGAATTTTGAGCATCAGCTTTTACTAAGTATAGGTCGAGATTATTTAAGCCGCGATCGCGAAAATTTTCGCCTACGTCATATTGCTGGTTTTTATTTTTATCATTGAGTTCTACCAATCGATCCCAACTCAGGGTGACAGCAACAAAACTTCCCTGCTTTAAGGGTTTTGCTAATATATAGTCAACAGATGCTCCAACATCAACTGTGCGATAATCCCAACCAATAGCCGGCACCGCAGCTGATGCTTGCCATTGACCAGCACTAAATTGCTGATAAGCGCGAAATGCGTTCAAATGACCTGCTCCCATTTGGGCATCCAAGGGAATCTTTGGATCTTTATAAGCATCAGAATCTAGCCAGTTTTGGTTTTGTTTATCAATTAGCGTCCGAGTCATTCCCAACTTTAAGCCATCGCCGCTATCTAGAAGTTTGTCTGCTGAATTCAGCAATACAGCTTTCATCACTTGATGACGCCGAGAATCAATGCTCCAGTGGGGTTGTTTTGTCCGCATCTGTCGGTCTGCAAGTTCCTGTAACAGAGCAACGGTAGCTGTCACTTGAGGCGCGGCAAAACTAGTACCTGTAACCTTATTCAATTTGCCATCTGGATTGAGCAAAGGAATATTATTACCAGGAGCAACTAAACTGATAGCGCGACGCCCATCAAGGTCAAATTCCCTTCCAGCTAGTCTTCCATTCACCCCTTGGTTAACACCCGCCAGATTAGCCACGTCTACTTTGTTAAAAACTCCCCCTCGGCGGGATGAAAAAGCCACGTTTATTCCGTTAAAATTATCTGTAGGAATAGGAATACCACCTTTCCCCTGGTTGCCTGCGATCGCATACAAAACATCATGAGCGCGACTAGACCAGTCAACACATAAAGTTAGTAAAGCATTACCGTCTAAAGTAGCTTCCGGTCGAGGATCGCGGCTCAGTGGTTCCCCAAAGCTAAAGTTAATCGCACGGACATCGCCACCATTTTGGAGCGCTATGTGCTGTGCCGACAAACACTCTTCTGGCTGACCCATATTTTTAGTCGAACCCACCGCCGATGAATACAATCGCGCTCCCGGCGCAACTCCTGGCAAAGCCTTGTCTTGACTCACCATCACACCGGCGACATTGTAGGCGTGGGGGTCAACACCATTATTAGACTTAGCTGGCTCATTGCGTAAGAAAACTGCTGCTAAAGATATGGCACGATTTTTAGACACCGCCTTATCCCACCCAAACATTCCCGGCCGGCCAATTTCCACTTGACCAATAGCAATCTTACGACCGATTAAATTATAAGGAGGTTTGTGTAGCTTCAGAGCATCAATGCCGTTAGTTCCTAGTGCAGATTCTAAAGCTGAAGCAATTACTGGCGCACTCAGACAAGAAGCAGTTAATCCCCAAAATATCCAGGTTAGTTTTTTAGTCATTAGTTATTAGTCATTGGTCATTGGTCATTGGTCATTTGTCATTGGATTAGGTGAAAGGGAACAGGTAACAGGTGATAGGGAATAATCTGTACCCTTTTACCTGTAACCTATTCCCTTCTTCACTCGCCACTCTCCAAAAAACCGGGATCAAAATTATGAGTCTTGTTCAATGTTTTGTTACAATGCGTACAGACGAGGACGCTTAAAAATCCACTAGCCATGACCCAAAACCTATCTCAAAAGCCCATTGTAATTTCTCCATCTATCCTATCAGCGGATTTTAGTCGCCTGGGTGACGAAATTCGTGCCGTAGATGCAGCTGGAGCGGATTGGATTCATGTTGATGTCATGGACGGTCGTTTTGTACCTAATATTACGATAGGCCCTCTGATTGTGGAGGCGATTCGTCCGATTACAACCAAGCCTCTGGATGTCCATTTGATGATTGTGGAGCCAGAAAAGTATGTAGAGGGATTTGCTAAGGCGGGTGCTGATATTATCTCCGTACACTGCGAGCATAACGCTTCCCCACACCTACACCGCACCTTGGGTCAAATTAAAGAGCTTGGTAAAAAAGCTGGTGTTGTACTTAATCCTGGTACCCCTCTAGAGCTAATTGAATATGTTCTAGATTTGTGCGATTTAGTACTAATTATGAGCGTCAACCCTGGTTTTGGTGGTCAAAGCTTTATCCCTGGTGTGTTACCCAAAATCCGCAAGCTGCGCCAAATGTGTGATGAACGCGGTCTTGATCCCTGGATTGAAGTGGATGGGGGACTGAAGGCAAATAATACCTGGCAAGTTTTGGAAGCGGGAGCCAATGCGATCGTCGCTGGTTCAGCTGTGTTTAACGCAAAAGATTATGCTGAGGCTATTACAGCAATTCGCAACAGCAAGAGTCCTACTCCAGAATTAGCCAAGGTTTAATTCATTTTTGAATTAATCAATTCATTAAACATGGAAGTGAAAAAGAATGTAGAGACGTAGCACCGCTACGTCTCTACAGGATTCTAGATTAATTGCACCAAATATCTAGTATTCATAAAAAATAAGGTGGGCAATTAATTTGCCTACCTTATTTTTTATATATAGATAAAAAACTGGAAGCTATTCAAGTTTTGAACTTCCAGTAGTTGCTATATAAATTGAAAGTTTAGAAACTAAAGATAATCCAGGTTGGGAGGACTAGGATTACAATAGTCGAAAGAGAAGCGTATGAGCTACTAGTTCTACCAGCCAAGGACAACAATTTCACCGTAACTTTTCTATTTCCGTTCCTAGAATTGATGTTAAGCGTTTGCAATATTTAACTAAAGCAACATCAACCACAGGATAGAAAGTTTTATTAGCATTACTCGCACTGTCTGCAGTCAGTGAAAGCTGTGTAAAATTTGGATTGGGGGAATCCACCTCGCCAAATTCTCTTTGCTCAGACTTCCTCAGAAAAAGAACCACCAGTAGTAACAGTTGGATTATTGGTCTTGGTCTAGGAGTTATTTACTCCATGAAATGCTGACTACTTTGGTAATCAGTTTGATTTATTTCATAGTTAGAACTAATCGTTGATTTTATTTTTTAAATTAACTTGCTTGCTAAATCACCTCTATTTTGGTTTAGGTTGTAGTTGTTATTAGTTTACCAATATCATTAGTATATATTTGCCATTTTGGCAGATTTTTGCAAAAAATTATCAAATTCATGGCTGCTATAGAAAACCTGTCATGCTATAAATTTCCAATTAGCATAACAGGCTTTCAGATAATCAATCAACTTTAGAGCGGAATCTATTGATTCCAAATACTTTTTAATTGAATCCACAGGATTTCAAGGAAATGTTTTGAACATTTTCTGGTTTTAATGGCGATTTGCTTGATTGATGTTCGTGAATTTGCTGTGTCAATCTCTGGTCTAAACTACCAGCACGGAGTTCTGCTTTTTGCTTTCTAACGACTTCTAGATAAGCTACGTCTTTAATTTTGCTTAAGCAGCTGATGAAATATTATTATCAGACTGGGAATTATGAGCGTGTTTCAGCATTTTTAGATTTTCACTTTGCTGTTGTTTTGTCCTATCGGCTTGAGAGTTCTCTTTGAGCAATCGATTGTAGGTGCGATATGGAATGTAATGCAGAGGATTATAACCACCAAATCGCAACATTAAAACACATGCCCAGGAATACTTTCCAGCAAGAATTGCTTCAACTACTTTGTCAAATTGTTGAGCTTTCACTGTCTTATCTAAGTTACTACTAATACCAGCAAGGTCTTGATTCATCATAGTGTTTAGTTATTTTGGGTGAAGTAAACTATTTTCTTCTCTGCGATTGTTGATGTTTCAATTGAGGTGTACAAACTGCACTAGCCTTTTTGCAAATCTTGAATTGCTTGTGGCAAATTATCAGCAGTGGAGCGGTGTTTGATGTTTACAAGGGATAAAAATCCATAAGTAAATAAATTTTCTTGGTTCACACGCTTATATTTCTTACTACTGTTGGATTAGGCAATTTCCGGGAAGTTTGCATATTTTTTTAGACTAAGAGAGAAAACATATTTATCTTTGAGCGTCAACAACACCATTCGTATTTATACTATTTTTTGTCGTTACTGTCATCTACTAATCTAGTATATTTATGGGTCAAATTTACTGAATATATTCCTATACTTACTTGTGTATTGTGCAGCTTTTAGTTTTGTCCTCTTTTGCTAATTCTTGAGGGGGTCTTACCCCTCACCCGATATCATTTTAAAACCTTTATTATTGTCGAGTAACTAAAAAACAATACCATTAAATAGAATGTAAAACAACTTGTAAAAATATTAGTCGAGAGCAAATAAAACCTTTCATAGCAATAGGATTGAGCTTATTTTCCAATAAGTTCGCTTAGACAATGATACTTATTAGACTTGTCTTTATTGGTTTGCAAAGACTACAGCTTTAGCGTATCTAAATATAATCGCTGTCCACTATTTCATAACGAGCAGTCAGTCATTATAAAATAGACCAGTTGCCCAAGAAAATTACTGGTTAGGGATAATATAAATAGATGGTTATAACGAGCCTTAATTGAGTCAAGAAAAAGATCCGCAAATGGATAAATTGACTCAAAAAGTGTCGCAGTCTAAGTCTGTACAATATTAGAGAATTTCAGAATAGATATAAAGCTAACTAACACAGAATATTATTAAGTTGATTCAGCACAAAATTCTATATGATATGAATATTTAACAGATTTATAGAATTGAGATTACAAATGTAGTGGCAATTGAGCTAAATGGTGGTATCAATATGCGATCGCCTTTATCTCTCCAGACAACTACGCAATGAATTATTTGACAATGAGCTATCCAAGGGTTATAATATGAGTCCAGCTTACTAGACGCGGAAGAAACTTATAGTGCTTCGCTTCACATCCTGAAGTTTTGACTGCTTGTAGTAAAGGTTGGTGAAATGCACCTGTGAGATTTACTGGCGTTAAGTTACGCAAAGTGTAGGGGTTTAAGCGTATGCACCAGTGTCGGCTAATCATTGCCAAACACGCAGCGCCACAATCTGATTAACTTTGCTGTTGAGTAAAGGAATAGGCACGTCATAACCTAGTTTTTGATTGTGAACGTAGTCTGGGAAGTATTAGCAATATTTATAGCTAAAGCTAGTAATATTTGCATTTTTTGAAACAATAGTCTTAAATTCTCAATGCTTCAACTCTTACCATTACTGAAATTTTCTTTCGCTTCCGGAAATACTCGGAAAATAAAATCGCAAACCTAAAGTCTGCTTTCTCAGATGAAGACAGGTTAAATTTGCTAGGGACGCACATCTGTCATAGGTGTAAGGTAGAAGTTATTTAAGAGTAAGGGTTCTAAGGGTTGCTTGCCCTCATCCCCTAACCCCTTCTCCCAATATGGGCTACGGTGTATACACAAGTCTTTGAGAGTTGCCTCACAGCGTTTAGATCCC
>NZ_CAWUDN010000150.1:0-14435 GCF_963920915.1 Nostoc sp. PCC 9305 | reverse complement strand
CGTAGCTTTGGCGGGGTGGGGTTCTTTCTTATTTTTGATTTATGCAAGAGGTCTACTGTTGCACTTCCAGCGATCGAGAAAACTGTTAGGAGCGATGCGATAAACGCATCGCTGCTGTGCCGCTTTTCAAGCTTTTGTTTAGTATTGAGAAGCAACCATTACAAAATACCGACTGAAAGTTTAAAAGGAATCGTTCGATTTCTGTCCTTATTGCCACCCTTTAGATACACACGAACTATATAGTTGCCACTCTGTGACAAACGAACGCTTCCATCGTTGCCCGATATTGAGCTGTTATAAATTGCCCGATCTGTGCTGCCTGGTGAGAGAATGTTGAAGTATGCTGCTCCATTGGTAATCAACGAAACCGACAGCCTCTGCCCTGCCCGCGCATTCAGAATGTAGTCATGGTATTGGTTGCCCGCGATCGAAGACTGTATAAAAGTGTTGTCTTTGCCAGCGGAAAACCGTACGGTCGTATGAGCCTGAGCTAACGACGGTGCAGTGAAGCTAAATGTGAGTGATGTGGTGATGACCGAGGCGGCTAAAACACTACGAATAAGAGTCAAGGCAGAGTTTTTCATGTGATAGTTTCTCCGTCGCAAGCAATTCATTGCTTATTGTTCTAATTAATCAGCAAACCGTTCAGCTTAATTAAATTACCCCAAGCAAAAGTATTAATCTTCAAATTTGAAGATTGGTACTATGTTTTTGATGGTATTCAAATCTATCTAAATGTATCTTGATTTTTGTTTTATCATTTTGCCTTTAGTATTTCTTCAGACTTACCTCGATTTTTCGCCTATTAGCTAGTGTCGAATCACATGAGTTGATCTGAGTACCGGGGAATATTTCTAAGTATTACGAGTAAACTGTTCTACCTATGCGAGTCCGCGAGTTGGAGGTATTGAGTTAGGTCGAGGGGGAGTACTATCTCCCGCCCCTCCCATTTAGAACCGGACATACCCGTTTTTGTGTATCCGGCTCCCGACAATCTTAAGTATCCCTTTTGCTCATGTAGATATATTGGTGACAGGATTGATGTACTGCCATCATATTTTGGGATTTCCAGTTATTATGGTTGCCATCAATGTGATGGAGATGGGGAGCAATGCGATTTTGTGAGGTTGG
Organism: Nostoc sp. PCC 9305; assembly: GCF_963920915.1. NCBI lineage: Bacteria > Bacillati > Cyanobacteriota > Cyanophyceae > Nostocales > Nostocaceae > Nostoc > Nostoc sp. PCC 9305. The sequence goes on along the minus strand of NZ_CAWUDN010000150.1, from coordinate 13,304 downwards.
GAAAAAAGGTGCGATGCCTGCGGCGGGCGTAGCCATCGCTAAACACAAATACTGTTAAAAAAATAAACTTTGATTACACGAATATGATTAAACCACACCACAATTTATCTTCTTAACATATCCCAAGAAGATAGGGGTTAAATAATTTGAGCATATATATTTTTTTCCATTAAGGTAGATAATCCCTATCTCAAAACTATTGCTAATTGAGAATCCTACATTTTTTATTGTCAGAAAAAGAGACTGAAAACTCGTTGTGACTCAGATCATCTTTTTTACAGTATAAATACTGCTTGTTTAGTATAAATATATTTTAATTACTGGGCAAAGTGTTTAGCGATGGCTACGCCCGCAGCAGGCATCGCACCTTTTTTCCCAAACCTCACAAAATCGCATTGCTCCCAAACGATCTCAAATTCTCACGAATGATTTAGGACTGCTATATAAGCAACAGATACCTCTGAGGTACTTGAAAGTCGTTTTGAGGTACTCCAAAGTCGTTTTGAGGTACTTGAAAGTCGTGTTGAGGTACTCCAAAGTCGTGTTCAGGTACTCCGAAGTCGTGTTCAGGTACTCCGAAGTCGTGTTCAGGTACTCCGAAGTCGTGTTCAGGTACTCCGAAGTCGTGTTGGAGTACGCGTCGAGTACACAGGTGCGGGCTACGCCTACGCTTGACTTTTAAGACAGTCGCTACATTGATAGATTTTATTACAAGTAATCACCCGAACTTGATATAATTAGCTGGACACGATCTGAAATGCTAAATCTCTGAACACAGTGGAATAATTTTCTCTACCTGGACTAATTTATAGGATTACATTAAGCTCAAACTACTCTTTATACGACTCCAAAATTCCACTGCGAATCATTAGTTGTGGCCAAAACAACACAAAAAATACCATCCACGTTCCTATTGGGATGGAAACGAGAACTGTTAGCCAGATAGTTTTAAATAGTAACCAGCTACCACCAATCAGTGTTACACCTGTGAGAACTATAGACCAGGGTTGACACCACCAAGGTTTGTAGTTCCAAGGACTTATGGGCTTTTGTTCAGACATTAGTTTTATTTAGTCAAACTCCAAATATTCTTTTAAGAATTATGAATTGTTTTGCCAGATTAAGTTTTATCGTACTCTATTTTGCCATAGTCAAGTTTGATAATTCGGTCTGCTAAATGAAAATAGCGATCGTCATGGCTAATCACCAGAACTGTTTTACCCCGCGATCGCAATTCTGGAAGAAGTTGAGTGTAGAATATTTCTTTGAATACTGGATCTTGATCGGCTGCCCACTCATCAAATAGATAAATTGGCCGATCTTCCAAGTAGGCTGTAAGTAAAGCTAGCCGTTTTCGTTGTCCTTGAGAAAGAGCAGTGGTAGAAATTTGTCCATTTTCAACTTTCACTTTATGGTCTAGTTGCAGTTTTTGTAAATATTTTCTGGCTTGAGCATCCAAGTGAGAATTTTTTAGTCCTAAAAGTTCTTCAAATAAATAAAAGTCGGAAAAGACCACGGAAAAATGCTGGCGATACCATTCTCGATTCTCTTCGCTAATTAACTCGTCATCAAACCAGATTTCGCCGTTGTCTGGGATATAAAGACCAGTAATTAGTTTGGCTAATGTAGATTTACCGCTACCATTACCGCCGACAATGAAGACTAATTCTTGAGGATAAAGTGTTAGATCGACGGGGCCAAAAATAAAGCTATTGTCTTCTTGTTCTGTGTAGTAAGTGTGGGTGACACTTTGAAATTTTAACCTGTGCCAGTCAGATTTTAGAGCAGGTGGAAGAGTAGATATTTCAGTTCGACTAGCTAGAGATAAACCTAGTGATTCAATTTTTTGTAAAGCGATGCTAGCTTTGCTTAATAGAGGAAGTTTACTAATGATGTTATCCATTGGTAACACCAAGTAAGTAAAGGTCAAAATGTAGCCAGAGAGAGTTTCGGGATTGATAGTAAGCAGATTAGGCAGGACAAACAGTACAAAACCGAGAGCAAAAAAGAATATGAGTTGACCCCAACTTGAAGTTATGGCAAAAAGGCTTAGACCGTTAACGTTGTGATCGCGAAACTCGTTAGCAGTTGATTGTAGTTTCTCTTCTAAAAAGTCTTCACGCCGCTTGTAATTTAGTTTAAGTTCCTTGACTCCTTCGGTAATGGTGCGAAAATGTTTAAATAGATAATCTTCATCTTCACGAGCTAGAGTAAGTAATTGCCCACCTCTGTTGAGTAGCCACTGACAACTAGCGATCGCTACTACTGAAATCCCACAAACCATCAGCAATACTAACCAAGAAAGCCAGGTTATATACGTTATACAACCCAGGACGATCGCTAAATTAATAAAGATAAAAGGCATCTGATAAACAGCATTAGCCACCGCCTGAATATCTTCTGTTAAAGTTGCCAATAATCGAGGATTCCCTAAACGTTCCAGATGACTCAACTCAGAATCGAGAATCTGGCGACTTAAACGCATCCGTAATTGCAAAACTGCATTCTGAGAAAGGCGAATCAGCATCACTTGAGAAATGATACTGGTAATTAGTGCAACTATAGCCAGCCCCGCAAAACCCCAAATTATCGATGTGAGGCGGGAAGGAGTACCGCTACTTGCAGCATGGCTAATTAAGGCAATTAAGCCAGCACTACTACCGCCACTCAAAAATCCGGTAGCGATCGCGATCGCTACCATTCCCCACGAAGAACGCAAAAGAAAGTAAATCAAATTCATGACAAATGCCTATACCCAGTTGGATACAACAAAAAATGAAAATCTCTCTTTTTATGTCCCATGCGCGATTTCCATAATAGTTGTTTGCCAACCAATTAAATTTGCATTGCTAGGGTAGATTTTATATTTTACCAGTTAAATACCCTTTCAAATATCACGATGAATCAGGCAGAAGGCAACATTCGACGATTTATAATCTTTAGGACTTTGTTTTGAGCAAAAATACATTTATAATCCCTTCTGCCTTCTGCCTTTCTTTGGTAAGCTAGTTGGAATTACAGCTAATTATGTCAATAAACTGTCAAATTACCTGCTCAGTTTTCCAGGGTGAAATTTGCGATGACTGTAAATTTAAAGTCTTTAGAGAACCAAATTAATGTAGCGGCCAATTCTAAAACCGCTTCTGTGACTCAAGGAACCCGCTACGTTCCTTTGCACCATCGACGCATTCTGTGTATTTTTCCCAAGTACAGCCGTTCCTTTGGTACTTTTCATCACGCTTACCCACTTATGGGTAAAGTCCGGGCTTTTATGCCACCCCAAGGTATTTTAATTGTGGCTGCCTATTTACCTAAAGAATGGGAAGTGCGGTTTATTGATGAGAATGTCAAATCAGCAACGAGGGCTGATTATCAATGGGCTGATGTGGTGATTGTGAGTGGAATGCATATCCAAAAACCACAAATTAATCAAATTAATGAACTTGCCCATCGAGCGGGCAAAATTACCGTTGTGGGCGGCCCTTCGGTATCTGGTTGTCCAGAATATTATCCTGATTTTGACATTTTACACTTGGGCGAATTGGGAGATGCTAGCGATCGCATGATCGAGTATCTAGACCAAAACTCTCAACGTCCGCAACAACAAATTCGCTTTGAAACCAAGGAACGTTTACCCTTAACAGAGTTTCCCACCCCAGCTTATCATTTGCTGAATATCAATGATTATTTCCTGGCAAATGTGCAGTTTTCTAGTGGTTGTCCTTATCGCTGCGAGTTTTGCGATATTCCCGAACTCTATGGCAACAGTCCCCGGATGAAAACGCCAGAGCAAGTAGTCGCTGAGTTAGACGCAATGAGACAATCAGGCAATTTGGGGGCAGTGTATTTTGTCGATGATAACTTTGTTGGCGATCGCCGCGCCGCCATGAAGTTACTTCCGCATCTGATTGACTGGCAAAAACGCAATGGCTACCCCATCCAGTTTGCCTGTGAAGCAACGCTCAACCTAGCTCAAAGTCCAAAACTGTTGGAAATGATGCGCGAAGCTTATTTCTGCACAATCTTTTGTGGTATCGAAACACCAGAACCAAATGCTCTCCATGCTATTTCCAAAGACCAAAATCTGAGTATGCCGATCTTAAAAGCGATTCAGGTTTTAAATAGTTATGGCATGGAAGTAGTATCAGGAATCATCATCGGGTTAGATACAGATACACCAGAAACAGCAGACAGAATAATCGAATTTATTCGGGCATCGCAAATTCCCATGTTGACAATTAACCTGCTTCATGCATTACCAAGAACTCCATTATGGCGGAGATTAGAAGCAGAAGGGCGACTTGTCTATGATGAAAGCCGCGAATCAAATGTTGAATTTTTGATGCCTTATGAGCAAGTTATTGAGATGTGGCGGCGCTGCATTACAACTGCTTATGAACCGGAATTTTTATATCAGCGATTTGCCTACAACATGGAACACACCTATCCAAATCGCATCAAAATTCCTAACAGCCCATCTCGCGCTTCTGCGGCTAATATTCGCAAAGGTTTAACTTATTTAAGCAATATTTTACTGCGGGTAGGCTTATTTAGTAACTATCGTCAGACTTTCTGGAAAATGGCCAAGCCAGCACTAAAAGCAGGTAATATTGAGAACTTAATTCACGTTGGACTTGTGGGACACCATTTGATTAAGTTTGCCCAAGATTGCGCCAAAAATGAAGAATCAGCTTCGTTTTATTCTCAAAAAATCCTCACCAAAGTTCGTAGCTAACTGTCAAGTGAAGGAGGTAGGGGGCAGGAGGAAAATGTCTATTTCTTATCTCTCCGTGTTCTCTGCGCCTCTGCGGTAGCCTGCGGCAAGCCGCTTTGCGTCTACGATTAAAAAATATTTTTCATTAAAGAGAGAGAAATAGAAAATTTAATGAATGATTTAGGACTGCGATCGCATCTGCTGCCCTTTAGGTTTTATCCTAAAAAAGTGTTAGCTACAACCTGCAAAAGGAAATCTACCTGTGAAAAAAACTTTGTTTCTCAGTCCTCCTTCCTTCGATGGGTTTGATGGTGGTGCAGGTTCCCGATACCAAGCCAAGCGCGAAATTACTTCCTTCTGGTATCCTACGTGGTTGGCGCAACCCGCAGCTCTTGTGCCTGGTAGCAAGCTTATCGATGCACCCCCACACAATCAAACAGTAGAAGATGTCATCGAAATTGCTCAAGATTACGAGCTAATTATCATGCACACCAGCACGCCTTCCCTGGCTAATGATGTCAAGTGCGCTGAGACAATCAAAGCTCAAAACCCTGATGTCAAGATTGGCTTAATTGGAGCGCACGTCGCAGTATTACCAGAACAGACGTTGCTTGAAAACCCAATCATTGACTTTGTGTGTCGTCACGAATTCGACTATACCTGCAAAGAAATCGCAGAGGGTAAATCTTGGGAAGAAATCACAGGTTTAAGCTACCGCGATCGCCAGGGTAATATACGTCATAATGAAGACCGCCCATTGATTCACGATTGGGATTCGATGCCCAGTGTGTTGCCGATTTATCATCGCGATTTGGATATCACCAAATACTTTATTGGCTACTTGCTGCATCCATACATTTCCTTTTACACCGGGCGGGGCTGTCCGGCAAAATGCACCTTCTGCCTTTGGCCGCAAACAATTGGCGGACACTTATACCGCACAAAAAGCCCCGAAGCTGTTGGGCGCGAGATGGAAGAAGCGAAAGCCATCTTCGGTGACAAAGTGCGGGAATATATGTTTGATGATGACACATTTACTATAGACAAACAGCGAGCGATCGCAATTAGCGAACATCTGCGGCGACTCAAACTGACTTGGAGTTGCAACGCTCGTGCAAATCTAGATTATGACACCCTGAAAAAACTACGCGATAATGGCTTACGCCTACTTTTGGTCGGATTTGAATCTGGCAATCAGCAAATTTTAGATGGGATTAAGAAAGGAATCAAGCTGGAAGTAGCGCGGAAGTTTATGGAAAATTGTCATAAACTTGGCATTACCGTACACGGCACATTTATCATTGGTTTACCCGACGAAACCCCACAAACAATCGAAGAAACAGTCCGGTTTGCTTGCGAGATTAGTCCTCATACAATTCAAGTTTCCATCGCAGCTCCCTATCCCGGAACAGAACTTTATCGTCAAGCACAAGAAAATAATTGGTTTAGCAACACTTCTTTAGTTGCTAGTTCTGGAATTCAAATGTCTACACTGCAATATCCAAATCTCTCCAGTGCTGAGATTGAGGATGCAGTTGAGAGAATGTATCGTAAGTTTTACTTCCGTCCCAGAGCGATTATTCCAATTGTTGGTGAAATGCTCACCGATCCCCAAATGTTAGTGCGCCGCTTGCGTGAAGGGCGGGAATTTTTCTCTTACTTAAAAGATCGTCGCACCCAAGCAACAGCAAAAGCAGAATCAGTAGTTGTTGGTTAGTTGTTCATTTTGAATTTTGGATTGGATCGGCGTCAGTCTAACTCAATAGCTCAATTATCAGAAAAAATACAGAATATATGCAAGCACAGCGATTTGCCATCATCAATGGTGATGACTTTGGTTTCTCTGAAGGAGTTAATCAAGCAATTATCAAAGCACACAAAGAAGGAGTGCTAACTAGTACCAGCCTGATGGTGAGCGCTGATGCTGCAAAAGAGGCTGTCACCTTGGCAAAAGCCAATCCAAATTTGGCTGTTGGATTACATCTTGTGTTGATATGTGGACGCTCTGTCCTACCACCAGAGCAAATTCCCCATTTAGTTGACAAACAAGGTAACTTTTCCAACAGTCCATTTTTCGCCGGTTTACGCTATCAATTTGTCAAGGAAACCCATCAAGAATTACGTCAGGAAATTCGCGCCCAGTTAGAAAAATACCGTTCTACTGGTTTACCTCTTTCTCATGTGGATGGACATTTGCATTTGCATATACATCCAGTAGTCTTGCGAATTTTAGTTGACTTGGCAGCAGAATTTGATATTAAAGTAATTCGTCTTCCCAGTGAAGAACTAGGAATGACTTTGAGAGTTAATCGCAGTCATCTACTGACAAAGCTAGTTTGGTCAGGGGTATTTGGTAGACTAAGCCGCTATGGTGAGAAACTGCTAGAGTCCCAAGGTATTAGCTTTACCCAAAGAGTTTACGGCTTATTGCAAACTGGGGGCATTACAGAGGAATATTTACTTGGGTTGATACCCCAAATTCAGGCAAACTTGGTTGAGATTTACTCTCATCCAGCGATGCCTGCGGCGGGCTTCTCTACGAGACGCTGCGCGAACGCCAACGCAAATGGAGAACTAGGGACGGGTGAAGCAGAACTGGCTGCATTGTTAAGTCGTCAGGTACGTGAAGCGCTCCTGAGTAACGGCTTTGAAATTACCAACCATCATTTGCTATCCCAACGTACCACCTAAATTTGATTTTCCATAATTTCAAAGTAATAACTCTGTCATCCAAATCCCATTTGACGTACATACAAAAATTCTAAACTTATCGGCAGTGAATCTAGAAAATGCTAATACTAATTGCCTGGTAATGAATGGCCATGTTTGCATCTACCTTCTTAACAAATCTTCACCCGATCGCTAGTAATTTTCTCCTAATTTTGTGCATCACATCTGTTTTATTTTATTGCTATGCAATTTATGCAGCAATCACTTTTTTTGCTGCTCCCCAGGCAATTAATCGAGAATTTCATCCACCTGTTAGTATCCTCAAACCCATTTGTGGGCTTGATAGTAATGCTTATGAAAACCTAGCCTCATTTTGCCAGCAGGACTATCCCAAATATCAAATCATCTTTGCAGTACGAAACTCTCAAGACCCTTGCATAGAGATTGTAGAGAAAATTATCCACAATTTTTCAGATTTGGATATTTTGCTGATTGTAAGCGATCGCATCATCGGTACAAACCTGAAAATTAGCAACATAGCCAATGCCGCAGCCAAAGCCAAATACGAAATTCTAGTCCTTGCTGATAGTGATATTCGAGTTGGAACAGACTATTTGCAAAGAGTTATCCAGCCGTTGCAAGATAAAAACGTGGGTGTAGTTACCTGTATGTATCGAACCGTAACTCAAGGATGGATATCGATATTAGAAGCTATTAGTACTACTACTGAATTTCACGCCGGAGTTTTAGTCAGCAACATTACAGAAAATGGTATAAAATTTGCCTTTGGTTCTACGATTGTCATCCCGAAAAAAGTACTAGAAGCTATCGGTGGATTTGAAGCGATCGCTGATTATCTGGCAGATGATTTTCAACTAGGCTATCTACCTGTCCAAGCAGGTTACAAAGTTGTACTTTCTGACTACATAGTTGAACACGTACAGATAAGCAGCAATTTAGTTGATGCCATCAGACGACAGATTCGTTGGGCGCGTGGTAAACGAGTTTCTCGTCCTTGGGGTTATCTAGGACTAATTTTTACCTATGGTGTTGTCACCAGCTTGTTGCTGCTGATTGCCACTAATGGTTCAATATTAGGATGGCTAGGATTATCTATCTGTTGGGTAACAAGATTGGTGATGGCTTGGGTTGTTGGTACTATCAGTTTGAAAGATCCAATAGTCAAAAAGTTTTTGTGGCTCGTTCCTGGGTGCGACTTGTTAAGCTTTGTTATTTGGTGTTTTGGCTTTATTGGCAACACTATAGAGTGGCGGGGAAAACAACTGAAGCTAACTAAAGATGGAAAGTTATTAGTACCAGAAGACAAAAATTATGAATTATCAATTAAGGTTTTGACTAATAAGGGCGCATAGCAGTATGCACCTTGCGCATGTTGCATCCAAATGAGAACCGCTATATATATATTCCAAGACCAGATCAAATTTAAGTTCGTCTATGATCGCAAAGCCTTGGGATGCTCAACTTGCTTACTGGCTAATTAAACCTCTAAAAGACAGTTGGGTAAATCCCAATCATCTTACTACAGTACGACTTTTGACAGGGTTGGCGGCTGCGATCGCCCTCGCAGTTGGTGATATCATTTGGGTTAACATTGGGGCATGGCTATTTGCTTTATCTAACTTTCTCGATCATACAGACGGTGAATTAGCTCGTTTGAGTGGGAAAAGTAGCAAATGGGGACATCAGTATGACCTTGTTAGTGATGCCATCATCCATATTCTATTGTTTGTGTGTATTGGATATGGTCTTAGGGAAGGACAATTTGGTTGGTGGGCGTTGGTGATGGGGATAGTATCTGGCGTGTCTGTAGCTTGCATCTTTCATTTGCGAAACCAAATGGAACAACGTTTAGGTAAAGACGCTAGCCGTCAACCGAATTTCGCTGGCTTTGACATTGAAGACGTGCTGTATTTGTTTCCCATAGTTCCCTTACTGAATGGACTAGAGCCGTTATTAATCGCAGCGACAATTGGAGCGCCAACCTTTGCAGTATGGGTAATTTGGCAATTTTGGACACTCCCGCAATCTGAATCAAACTAGATAAGGAAGCAGTGAGAGAATAAATAAATATTTATCAATGGACATCAATGGAGCTTCAAACTGAAATTGATAAAGCTATAGCAGCCGTTGATTACCAAAAACTTCAAGTTGAGTTTCAAGCTCAAAATGAATTTTTGGTAGTGGAGAACTTTGTCCCTAACTCCATCATCAAGCAGTTTTTGGCGTTGTTGCCATCTTTGCAACCTGCTATTAACCGCAACTATATTCCCAATCATAAAAAGGGCGGTAGTATCAGCCGCTATAGCTTAGATAGCCTTGCTCCGATTTTCGGAGAGTTTTATCAACTCAGTGCCTTTTTCGAGTTCCTGAACAAAATTACGGCAGAAAAACTCCTTCCCTGTCCTGATACCGATCCTCATACTTACGCGCTGTACTATTACACTGAGCCTGGAGACCATATTCAGTATCATTACGATACTTCTTACTATTACGGTAAACGCTATACAGTGTTGCTTGGTTTGGTTGATAATTCATCCAGTAAGCTGGAATATCAACTCTACAAAGATATTCCAGAACGGGAGACACAAACGCGATCGCTCTCCTTAACTCCTGGTACTCTAGTATTATTCAATGGTGACAAACTTTACCACAGAGTTACGCCTTTGGGCGACAATGAACAGCGTATTGTCTTAACTCTGGAGTACGTCACCGACACCCGCATGGGTATGCTAAAACGTTTTGTCTCAAATATGAAAGATGCGATCGCCTATTTTGGTTTTCGCCAAGTGTTTCGCTCTTAGCACTACAATCTTGCATCCCTCCTGTCTCCTGCCTCCTGCCTGGTTGTTGAGTTTCGACTACGCTCAACTGCCGCGTAGTCGAAACATTGCCTCCATGTTAAGAATTAATTAACAAATATTGTCTTGACTAAAAAACAGTCATTATAAAATACTGGGAAAACTTCCAGATTTACTGATGTCTAAGCTACTGTTGGTGATTTGACGATGAAGGCAATTATCTTAGCTGCTGGCGTTGGACGACGCTTAGGTAAAGACGGGCAAATCCAACCCAAATGCTTACTGAAATTTAACGGCAAATCTCTACTTGAGCGCCATTTTAACAATCTCCGTCATTACCAAATTGATGAAGTAGTGATTGCTGTGGGTTATCAAGCACAAAGAATTCAGGATGAAATCAAAGCATTAGGAGCCGAAAGTTGGGTCAGTACAATTTATAATCCTGACTACACCAAAGGCAGTACAATCAGCCTTTGGACTGTACGTCAGCATTTACTTGCTGGCGATGACATATTATTAATGGATGCAGATGTATTGTGCGATCGCCACATCATCGAACGATTGGTAAAGACAAATATCCCCAACAGCTTTTTACTAGATCGGGATTTTGAACCGGGAGATGAACCCGTGAAGCTTTGTGTTAGAGATAATTATCTCGTGGAGTTTCGTAAACAAGTAGCTCCTGGTTTAGCTTATGATTTTGCCGGTGAGTCAGTAGGATTCTTTCGTTTTGAAAGCGCTGTTGCTCGCCGTCTTGCGATTCGCACAGAACAATATGTTGCAGACGAACGCGATAATGAACCTTATGAAGAAGTAATTCGGGATCTGCTCTTAGAAACTCCAGAAACATTTAGCTACGAAGACATCACTGGATTACCTTGGCTCGAAATCGATTTTCCCCAGGATATTCAACGCGCCCAAAACGATATTTTACCTCAGATAGAAGTCGCAGAAAATGTCTGAAAATATCTTTGAAAGGAGTCAGGAGTCAGAATTTAGTATGAATTATTTGCTATTAGCAGGTAAATCAAGGAGTTTCAAATCCCTATTAAATATCCGATTTAGTGGTTAAAAACATAGTGACGATTTTGAATCTCCCACTATTTGATTCTGAATTCTGAATTCTGGCTTCTGAATTCTTCTTTCATTATTACTATAGGTTGAGAAAAGCAGAATAAATGCATCAAATATTTGCACCCAATGATACCTCTGCAAAATTAAATAAATGTGCCCAATTGCGGTTATTACTAGAATCGCCTCAACTCGACTTCATTATGGAAGCTCACAATGGGATTAGCGCCCGGATTGTGGAAGAGGCTGGATTTAAAGGAATTTGGGCGAGTGGATTAGCTCTTTCGGCTCAATATGGCGTTCGAGATAACAATGAAGCCAGTTGGACTCAAGTTGTAGAAATGCTAGAGTTCATGTCTGATGTTACTAGCATCCCGATTTTGTTAGATGGGGATACCGGTTACGGCAACTTTAATAATATGCGTCGCCTGGTGAAGAAGTTAGAACAGCGAGGTATTGCTGGAGTCTGTATTGAAGATAAGCTTTTTCCCAAAACCAATAGCTTCATCAACGGAAGTCGCCAACCTTTGGCTGAGATTGATGAATTCTGCGGCAAAATTAAGGCGGGTAAAGATAGTCAGACAGATCCAGATTTTTGCATCGTCGCCCGATTGGAAGCTTTGATCGCCGGCTGGGATCTTTCGGAGGCACTGCGTCGGGCTGAAGCTTACCACGCCGCCGGAGCAAACGCTATCCTAATTCACAGTAAATCATCGCGTCCCGATCAAGTGCTAGCCTTTGCTAAAGAATGGGCGGGTCGTTCCCCGTTAGTGTTTATACCGACTAAATATTACAGCACGCCTACTGATGTTTTTCGCAAAGCTGAAGTTAATTTGGTCATCTGGGCAAACCATCTGATTCGATCTGCTGTTGCTAGTATGCAAGCGATCGCGCGCGAAGTAAAAGCCAGCGAAACTTTAATCAACATTGAAGATGATATCGCTCCCGTAAAAGAAATCTTCCGGCTACAAGGGGCGGATGAACTCATAGAAGCTGAAAAACGCTACTTTAACAACGGACGACAAAATACCCAAGCGATCGTTTTGGCTGCTAGCAGAGGCCAAGAATTAGCCGGATTGACGCAAGATAAACCAAAGGTGATGTTACCCCTTGGAGGTAAACCCCTGCTCAGACTTTTGGTGGACAAATTTAAAAAACTTGCCATCAACGATATTACCGTTGTCGCCGGTTACAAAGCAGAGACTATCAATGTTCCGGGGACTAAAGTCATCTGTAACCCAGATTATGAAACAACGGGAGAATTAGCATCCTTAGCCGTAGCTCAAGCCAGTTTTGGCGAAGAAATGCTGGTGCTTTACGGCGATTTACTATTTAGAAGCTACATCTTGCGAGATTTATTAGAATGTCCCGGAGAAATTGTGGCTGTGGTTGATTCTGTGGCTAACAACAAGTCTGTTAGTGGTTCACCTGATTACGCCTATTGCTCAATTCCAGACGATCTTTCTCTGTTTGGACAGGATGTCAACCTGTTGGATATTTCTAAAACCACACAAACGCAATTAGGAAAGTCTAGCGGCCGCTGGATTGGGATGTTGCGCTTGCGGAGTCAAGGTAGACAATGGGTTAGTGAAGCACTCAATGAGTTGCAAAAACGACCGGAATTTAACAGTCTGGGTTTGCCAGAATTATGCAATTATTTAATCGAGCAAGGCAAACCGATCAAGGTACTTTATATTCGCGGTAACTGGTTAGATGTTAATTCTTTGGACGATCTTGACCTTGCTTTTCAATTAAAACAATAGGGAGCGGGGATTGGGGAATGAGGTGGAAATAAAATTTTGAACTTTGAGGCTCATCGGCGAAGCTCTGAGATTCATCGGCGAAACTCTGAGATTCATCGGCAAAGCTTTGAGGTTCGTCGGCAAAGCTTTGAGGTTCATTGACGAAGCTCTGAGGTTCATCGGCGAAGCTTTGAGGTTCATTGACGAAGCTCTGAGGTTCATCGGCGAAGCTCTGAGGTTCATTGACGAAGCTCTGAGGTTCATCGGCGAAGCTTTGAGGTTCATTGA
>NZ_CAWUDN010000149.1:0-14516 GCF_963920915.1 Nostoc sp. PCC 9305 | reverse complement strand
ATTCCTTTTGATTTGCGTTCTCTCATATCGCTTTTAGTCTAAACTCCAGTTATTACTTTTAGCTAACTTCTTTGCTGTTGTGTATTCACTAAGAGCCTCATTAGGCAGTCCTGCTTCTAAGTAGCGATCTGCCAGTACTCTATAAATTTCAGGGTTTTCACTTCCTGCTGCCACTCTTGCCTTTAATGTTTCTATCGATTCATTTACCAGATTTTTTGACATGTATATAGTATCTAAAACCCCAACAGCAGCTTCATCAGGAGGTACTTTTACTTCGTTAACTTGTTTTACCAGTAATGCAATCTCCTGTTGCTCTTTTTCTGATAAAAGACCAAATACTAAAGGAGCATGACTTATGATTGACTTCCCTTGATACGCAAACACAATAATTCTATACACACGTCCAAATCTCAATTGAGGTTGCCCTTCTGGATATGGCAGTTTAGTATTATTTACTTGTATTTGCCAATTAACATTATTACCCTCCATCTCTACTGTGTAACTAGTAGCTCCTGGAACTGCACGCCAAGAAATTGATGGTCGGGTAGTCAAGATTCTACCGCCACTAATGTAAGGACTAATTAATCTTGGTCTTGGTACAGAGTTATCATCATCTGGCCCTTTAAGTGTAGTGGGACAGTTCTGCGGTTTAAGATTCGTACATCGATACTTATCTGCCTCAGTGACTTGTGATGGCGCACATTTGTTGGCAGCGTCAGAAATATTGTTTTGATTAATGTATAAAATTTTTCGATTTAAATAGCAAACGACTGTAACTGTGGCTCCATTCTTTGGGTGAATCTGATCTCCTGGACACAGCGGACTACCTGCTTCTAAGTAGCGATCGCCTGGACTCATCACCTTTCCATCAACATTCTTGCACTGACGCAAGGCTATTAGTTGAGATTGCCCCCATGCACTACTAGAACTTGAAACAACTAATGTTGATATTGATGCGAGTGCTACAATTTGAACTGTGAATATTTTTTTGGCTATTGCACTTGTCGAATTGTCTAAAGTAAGCATCAAAATTTTTGTATGGCTATTTGCTAGTTAGTAGCATACAGGAAACAGGAAATAAAAAAAAGGCTTAGGGCGAAGATGGCGTCACAAACTCTCCCAATAAACGCTTTAATATTTGCAATCTCCACTGCTGAACTTCTAACTGATTAGACTCAGCAATCAAACATATCTCCCAAGTCAGCCTGGCATCATTAATTTCACCTAATGCTTCTTGCGCTTGTGCTAATAAACAGTAAGCATCTGTCCTGGCATCCAGTTTTGTTGATTTCTCCAAATCAGCCTTCGCCTCGGCATAACGCTTTAACTCTAATTTTGCCCAACCTAAGTTTTTGTATAAAGTAGACTTAAATTTAATATTTTCAGTTTTTTGTAAACCTGATTTAGCTAAAGCAATTGCTACATCATATTTGCCATCTAAAATTTTCAATCTTGATAAATTATTAATGGCTGGTATTGCTTTTTTACTCATTTCAATGGCTAATATATACTGTTTTTCTGCCAAATTATACATTCGTCTATCATCATAGAAAAGTGCTAGCCCAAAACGCGATTCCCAATTGTCAGGCTTTAATTTAAAGGAATTTTCATAATTATTAATTGCACAGTCATCTTGGTTTAATTGCTGGCAAACAAAAGCTAAATTACTATAAGCATCTGCATCCCGGTTATTGTATTTAATTGCTAATTCATAATATTTTTTAGCTAACTCAAGGTCTTTGGTGCTACGGACAGCTTTATCAAAGTAAAAACTTGATATAGTCCGATTACTCTGAGAACGAATTTTTATAGCCCAGTAAAAAAAATCTTGTGCTCCCTGAGAATTATTTGCTGCTTCTAACTTTTGTCCTTGAGTTACTAGGTAGTTAGCTACTACAGGTATAGAGAGAAAGACACACCCAAAAAATCCCAAAACAATCAATGTATATTTGCTATATTGAAAAACTTTAGAATTAGCTAATCTATAATTTTTAATTTGCTGAGGTAGTTTTTCTAACCTCTGCAAAATCACTCTAGTTGTTTGCGGACGCTGCCCTGGTAAAGGAGCCATTAATTCATCAAGAAAATCAGCAAAGGGCTTGTCAATCTGCGGCGTTTGCTCTCTCCAAATTAGATTTCCTGTCTTTTTATCTGTTGGAAGATCCATCAATTGAATGCCAGTCACTAATTGCACAAAAGTCCGACCCAGAGCATAGAAGTCTGATTGAGGTACTGCTTGACCATTTACTTGCTCCAATGGAGAGTAACGAGGAGTACTGACAGATGTAATTTCGTATCGTCCTCCCCTACCTGTGCTAGATCCCCCACTTCCACTGACTTTTGCCAAGTAGGTATCAGTCACTCGCCGTGCTACACCAAAATCAATTAATGCAAGTTGTCCACTTGACTGAAGAATTATATTAGAAGGTTTAATATCTCTATGAAAAATTTCTGTACGGTGTACTTCATCAAGGATTTCAACTAACTGTCGAAGCCATTGTAATGCTACGGATTGTGAAATTCGCCCATTAGACTCTAACCATTGTTCTAAATTTTCTCCTTCAAATTTATCCATGATTAAACAATGCAATGTTAGAGAGGTATTATTCGGAATAAAAGTGAAAAAGTCATCTATAGTACTTTTAGGAATACATGGGTGTTCAATAAGCCGTAAGGTGAGAGATTCCCGCTCAATAAGATCAACTAACTGAGGTGTGTTCCATTTTAAAACTTTCATGACTCGCCGCTTACGCCCAGGATTCCATTGAGTGCCGGCATCGTCCACTTCAAAAACTTCCATATAGCTAAATGGGTTTTCGGTAAGCTCTCTTAATGGCTTAACTAGACAAATACGGTCGTTAATTAGCAATGAAGTCCCACATAAGAGACAGTGACTAACGTCATCAGGATTTTGACGTTGTTTGCAAAGAGGGTTGATACAGTAACCCATATTTTAGTATGTATAACGTAATGCATAAAAATTTACTCACACTACCTCTTGCTGTCGCAATGGAACAACATATAAATTGAAAATTTTAGGCAGCCTCATTTTAAACATCAATGTATACTACCATTAAATACCTGCATTGCTTAGTAAGAAAAGTAACAAATATCACACTAAACAATAATTACTAGAAGACTCACTGTTTAGCTAAAATGAAAATTCAGTAGCCAATTTCAGTAAATAGCCTTAAGTGTAAGTGCTAATCTTCCTCTTTTCTCTTACCGTACTCCATCCCAGATGTGTCTACAAAAGTAATTCTTATTGTAAGTAACCGACATTAGAAATTTCTATAGTACTTTTTTGAAAAAAATTAACTATAAAATGAAAAATCAAATATGATTGATACAATGCAATCTCCTCTTAAAACTAAGCCTAATCTATAAAAATGCCCATTTCGGGCATTTACTGTGTAAAAATGATTAACAAGGTTACAGTTTTTAGTACCGAATCGCAATTTCAGGCTCCTACTCACTCCTCCCTTAAGCAAACAGGCCAGGAGTCACCAAAAGTACTTTTTACGGTGAAAGTTACTTTTGAACTAGCCCTAGCTGTAGTAAATAAGTTAGTATTTGCCAAAAAAGGTAGATATCTATCCGAGGCTGAAATCCTTGTTATAAAGGGAGCGTGGGATGACAATGACTATGAAGAAATAGCAAGTAACTCATCTTACAGTCCTAACTACTTAAAAGGTGGCATAGCCCGTCGATTGTGGGATATGCTTTCTGAAACTATTGGAAATGGCGAACGGGTTGGCAAAAAGAATCTGCGTGATTTTTTGGAACAAGTTACTGAAGAATATTATGCTCAATCTGCGTCAAAAGAGGAGCCGAACTTCCCTGCCAACGACTTAATACAAGTTCTGGGAGGACAACTACCTGATGTGTCTAGTTTTTACGGACGAGTAAAGGAACTAACTCTTTTAAAAGAATTAATAGCTAAACAGCGATGTATATCCTTGGTAGGAGTAGCAGGAATCGGTAAGACTGCATTAGCGGCAAAACTTCTAGCGGAAATTAGTGCAGAATCTCAACCTAGATTTGATTATTTGATTTGGAAATCAGTTGCTCATGCACCACTACTTCAGGATTTAGTAACCGAACTGTTAGATATAATTAAGCCTTTAGAAACACCCTCAAGCTCACCTAAGTATACTCAAGCAATGATTACAATGTTGCTGAAGCAGATGCAATCACGCCGTTGCTTGGTTGTGCTAGATGAATCTGAAGCGTTATTTCAGACAAAAAATTTAGAGCAGCGACTAGATTACAGACTATTTTTTCGCCGTTTAGTAGAAGAACAGCATCAAAGCTGTTTGCTCTTGACTAATCGAATTCTGCTTGATGAGCTGAATGATCTGATAGTAGCGAAGCGACCTCTTCGATTTTTTAGAATTGAAGGTTTAGATGAAGATGCGGCAATGCAGTTTTTGTCTGAAAAAGGATTGACTGACACAGAAAAGTGCCATCAATTAATTCAAACTTATCGTGGTAATCCTTCGGAACTAGAGGCAGTAATTGAGAGAATTAATCACTTTTTTTCTGGCAGTACACAAGTATTTTTTCAAAACCCAACAACTCTTGTCAGTAGTAAGTTTGAAGCAATGCTTAATCATGTTTTTGGTCACGTATTGACAGAGATTGAGCGAAAAATTCTGATTTACACAGCAGAGGAGATAGTTTCAACTACAGAATTTATTAGCTTTGCCAAGTTATTAAGTGATATCAGGCAGAGACAGAAAGCGTCTGTGTCAACTTTAGAGTTGATTAAAGCACTAGAAAATCTGGAAAAACAATCATTGATTGAAAGCAGTAAAAATCCAGTTACTAAAGAAATTAGTTTTACTCTCCAGCCAGTAATTAAAAAGTATATCTTAACCGATCCACAAGGATTGGTGCGTGTATCCAATGCTTTGCCAAATTTAGCGGTCGCATCTTAAGCAAAAGCTTTTCATAATATTGCAGGGTAATCTACCCTACACAGAGGTGCTACCAACCCTCGATTACCCCTAAAAAAATCCTTAAAAAACGTGGAGGTCAAAAGCAAAAATCAAAACAACGTTAAACACAGAGGGCATTGTAAGATCAGAACGAACAAAAGATGGAGGTAAATATACAGGAACACAAAATTTAAAGGACAAAACGTACTTAAGAAGTAACGCTTTGTCCAAGGAGCAAAAAACTAAATAACTCCAGAGCGGGGTTATCTCACAAAAACCAAAGCGGTGGTAGTTAAAGTTTGGCGACTTGATTCCACTAACTGGTCAAAAGAGATTAAGTCCACGCTGCTTCTTGTATTATACGAGAAGTCGCACGAAACGCCTAGTTTTGTGTGGCATTTTTGCCTGTCAAAATTCATGATTTTTGTGTAAAGTTAAGTTTTGTTAAAAATGTCCCGAATTTTGTAGCTAAAAGAAGTAGCAGTGCGAATAACAGTTACCAGTTATCAGTTATCAGTTATCAGTCAGAGTCTTTGATAACTGTTAACTGTTGACTGACAACTGATGCAACCCCCTCTGAGCTTGTCAACCAAGTTATTAGGGGAAAATATTGTGATAAATAGCAAACTCAAGAGCGCAGTGTTAGAGCGCATGGGGTCGAGTGCAGCTTTCGTATGGCAATTTTGTGCTGTGACGAAGGGAAATTTTCGGAATATCCAGGCTAGAGCAAAAGTTTCGCAGCTTGAAAGAGTTCTCTCTAAGGAATTCCGAGGGGAGAACCGATGAATTCAGCGACAACTGAATATCCAAACAATCTCACGGCTGCGGAATACCATGAGTTGTTAGCTGGTAGCGCCATTCATCCGGCGTTAATTAAGCGCAACTTTTTCCACATTGAGGGAGAATCAGTTTATGATTTCCTGTTCATATCTGATAAAATCCCACGTAAGAATGGGGGTCGGGTAACAGATGGATACATAAAAATGTATCAACATCTATTACTAGGTGGGACATGGATTCAGTCACTTGACCCATTCAAAAACTGGCAACCGATGGAATGGGGAAGAATTAAGCCCAACTTCCCGCGCTTTGATTGGCACTCCTGTAAACCAGTCAAATACGAGTCACCCCCCAAAACGCCCAACCGCGTTACCTACTTTGATGTCGCTAACCCCATCTGGGACAAAGTTGCAAAGCGTTATTTAATTAAGCGCTATCATTCACTTTTAGCATTGCGCTTACTGGATCAACTCAATCCACTAATATTTTGGGAGTGGGTAAAGCAACATCCAGAGATTCCAGTTATCTTATGCGAGGGTGAGAAGAAAGCCGCTTGCTTGCTCTCTTTGGGGTTTGTAGCGATCGCACTTCCGGGAATTTGGAACGGGCGGGTCGGAAGACGGGATTTTGATGAACGGTTGCATCCTGACTTAGTACCAATGGCTCAGGCGGGGCGCAAGTTCATAATTCTTTTTGACCACGAAACAAGAGCTAAAACCAGGTGGTCAGTTTACCAAGCCACTGTTCGCACTGCAAAAGCAATCGAATCGGCAGGTTGCTTTTGTGAAGTTGCATTACTGCCGGGGCCAGAAAAAGGCGTTGATGATTTTGTAGTTAGTCGCAGTGAAGATGCCAATGCACTACTAACTGCAATTATAGACGATGCCAAATCACTCAAAGATTACCAGCGCTCGTATCGGGCTAAGAAATGGGGACTTAGCAAATACAAACCAGATGTCACAGTCAATATTAAATATTTGACCCAAGCACTCTGCATTCCGGATCTGGAGGAAAAATGTTCATCTGTCCCGCCACTTTATGATATCGCAGAAGAAAAATTGTTTACCCCAAGTGTTAGCTCTACAAGCTGTAAAGAGGGAGAAGGAAAACAAGAGTTAATAATTTCTGACTGCCCTGACCACAAACCCAGTACCCAAAATCCCAAAAAGTCTTTTCGTTTTCCAGAAATTGGACTGGTTGTACTGTGGAGCGACATGGGTACTGGTAAAACTGAACTTATGCGCTGGTGGCGTGACCAAAATCCTGATGCCAGATTTCTCAACAATGGACATCGGGTTAATTTGTTGAAAAATCTTGCCGAACGCTTGCGGACGGCGATGTATTCCGACTTGGGTTACACAGGTTTAACCCAGGCTCAAGCCCTTAGTATTACTATTGACAGCTTGCATAAGCTGAATACTCAGTCTCTCACCTACGGCTGCATATTTATAGATGAAGCCTGCCAAAACCTCACCCACTTACTGCACAGTAATACTTGCAAACAACATCGCGCCGCCATTTTGGAGGTACTGGAATATATAGTATACAACGCGCCGTTAGTGGTGATTGCCGATGCACACATGGATGACCTGACTGTGGATTTCTTCCGCTCCATGCGACCACTCGGTGAAGTACCTTACATCATTAAAAACGAATGGCGAAACGGGGAGCGCACAATTTATTGGTACGAGGGGGATAATGAGAGCGCCCTAGTCGCCCAAATCTCGGCAGCGCTGATGCTTGGTGAGAAAGTCATGGTTGCCAGTGACAGTAAGCGTTTTATCAAAAAACTCGACAAATCCTTTACTATCAAATACGAAGAATCTAACTCCGAAAAATCACATACACCACAAAAATGGCGTATCTGGTCGGTTCACTCTGACAATTCTGGCAGTGATGAAAATGTTGCTTTCATCAAAGATATCACCAACGCCGTCAAAAACTTTGATGCCTTGTTCACCTCTCCCAGTCTCGGTACTGGTGTCGATATTTCTGAGTATCATTTTGATTTAGTATTTGGTGTCTTTCACGGCGTTTCCCAAACTGCTACTGAGTGCGCTCAACAACTGTACCGTTATCGTCCAAAAGTCCCGTTTCATATTTGGGTGGCCCCGCGTCCTCCCTTTGGTTACAAGGATACCAATGCTACCAAGATTAAAGAGCGCTTGCTCCAAACCAATGAAATGACAGCTTTTCTGTTGCGGATTGACAGAGAAACGGGTAAGCGGGGAGCGGAGAAAGATTGGGCGCTTGAGGCTTACTGCCAAATTATGGCTAACCGCCACTATTCTCTCAATAATCTGCGTGATGATTTGCGATCGCTTCTCACCGAAATGGGCAATACATTTATATATGTGGGCAGTGATTCAGATCCTCAATCTCTTGAAAGTCTAAAAGCGGCAGCACAAGCTTTGGATCGTGCCCACAATTCGGCTGTTGCAAAGGCTAAGAATATTACTTTGAGCGAGTACCGTGCCCGTCAGAGCAAAGATTACCTTGACCCTAATGAAATTTTTGAATGCGAAAAATTCCGCATTTCTGATTCTTACGGCATCGAAGTTACCGAATCACTTGTAGAAATGGATAAAGGTGGTCGATTAATTAGAGCGATCGCCGGACTTGAGGCCATTTTAGCCCCACCCGAAGAATCGTTTACTGACCCCAAAACTGGGCAAAGTTATCCTACACCACCAACAATTGTCACCCAAAAAGACCGCACTGAGCGCGACAATCTACCTTTGTGCATTGACTGGGGTAATTACTCGGCACGGTGGCTGGCTAGATTTAACCTGGGGCTGCATCAAATTCTCACTTCTTTAGTTGCAGGTGATGAAGTTACTGCCGACGATTCCACCTTACTCAAGATGACGGCGATCGCCAAAAATTGTGCTGCTCACGTCAAAGCAATTCTTGGGTTTACTATTCCCAGTGACTGTAAACCTATTTGGTTGCTAGGCACTCTTATAGAGCAGCTGGGGCTAAAACTGACTTTCCGTAAACAGGGTAAACGGGGTCAACAAGTGAAACTTTTTTCTTTATCTAAAGAGGAATTAGAATTTGCAATGCATGTAATTGCTCATCGTGAAACGAAGCGCAATCAAAAAGAAAATCGAACCTATTATGCCCCCCAAACCCCTGCTGTGTATAGTGTAAGCCCTAATCAGCAGCCCGTATCCACACCCCCCCCTGATGCTATAGGGAACTCCCATTGCCAAGGGGAGGATACTACAGATGAGAGCAGGGGAGCGGAGGAGTTCTTGAGCAGAGGAGTTGAAGAGTTGAGGAACAAAGAAGAAATTTGTACAAGTTCTTTCCCCTCTGCCCCCCTGCCCCCCTGCCCCTCTGCTCTCTTCACTGATCGCGTTACGCTACTCCACTGTGTAGAAATACTTCGCTCTGGTATTTCTCGTGGAGTTGAGGCAATTAAAGGCATTCTCAAGCGATGGGTTGAAGATTTGCGCTGGGAGACAGTACTGGAACTTGAAGCGATCGCGGCAAATGAACTGCGACTTGTCGAAGCTCAAGTTCCTGAATTTTACAGCTTGCTAAGTGAAGAGGTATTGCCGATGGAGGGATAAAGCCTACGCTGCAAATGAGCTACGTAACCTAGAGCAATCTGTGCCTCATTTTTATCAGTGGCTCAATGAAGAGGTGTTGCCTATGGAATTGTAAATGGTTTTTCGGGAAAATCCTTATAGCCTTTATTTACTATCAGTCCTGTCTAGATCAACTAAAGAGTATTTCCTGATCTATCACTCCGATGATAACTTCGTGTTATCCGCATTTTGCATGTCTTGATTGTTGCTGCTCATCGATGGCGGTGATAACATCGACAACGCCGCGATCGCACCCCGGACTTGGGATGGTTCCACCTCCAGATAATTTTGCAGTTGCTCTAAGCTGCGATGTCCACTGATTTCTTGGATGACTCTCAGAGGAATTCGGGCATTGCTCATGAAAGTAAGTGCAGTTCTGCGGCAACTGTGTGTGCTTGCTCCTTCGATGTCCGCACGTTCGCAAGCTTGTCGGAAGATTAGGCTTGCATATTCTGAGTGCAAGTGACCGCGCCCCCATCGACCAGGAAACAAAAAACCGTCACGGGAGTTTGTCGGTTTGTAAGTAGCTAAGAAGTTCCTTAGTTCTGACAAAATCGGAATGCTGCGGGTAGCTAACTTTCCCTTTGTATTCCCTTTACGGATGATCAGCTCTGCTCTGATCCGTCCCTTGCTGTTATAAACATCTTTAATTTTTAGGGTAACTGCTTCATTGACGCGGCAACCCGTGTACAGCATCACGCCTATTAGGGTTCTGTCTCGCTCTGTGGTTAACCCCAAAGTAAACAGACGCTGGATTTCTTCTGCCGACAAAACCTTTGCCTTCCCGTGACGGTCAATTTTCACAGCCCCGAACCCCCGATAGTTAATCATTATCGCCGATGCTCCCGTCCCAGGATTTATTTCGGTGAAAAAAGTGTGGAACTGTACTGCAATGTGTACTAGTTTCTCTACCGTTTCCCTTTCCCTGTTCACGGACAAAGTGAAAATTGTGGCAGTTTGTCAGCAACAGAATACCCCCGTCACCTGTAGCCAGAACGGTGTACTAATGCTGTACTATTCCCCTGCCATTTAAGCGCACAGGAGAAAAAGCCGATTACCATTTGGGACTGCCATCGCTCGTGCTGCACAAGCAATAATCACCTTTATCATGATGAGCGATCGGTTGACTCAATCACTCTTCGTCCCAGTTTACCTAGCCACTACCTTTCTTCATGCCATTGGGCTATAGCCAATGCCCCTATATTGAAAAACCTAAAGATAGGTGAAAAAAATAAAATAAAAATGGCTTTATAGTTAATAAGTGATATAAAAATTTAAAGAGTATACTCTTAACAGTTAACTACACAAATATTACAGGTATAAGTTTGGGTTAAAGAAAACGGGCAAAGGTGCTTATTTTAAGAAACTTGTACAAAATTCTTCCCTGCTTCTGTTGCTTTCATACCAAATCAAGCTTATCGGAATAGCCCGCTATTTAATCGCTATCACGCCATAAAACTATAGAGTCATTTTCAGTTTATTTTTTGAGAGTGGTTTGATTCCTCTATAAAAAATTCTTCAAAAAACGGACGGGAAAAACTTGCTCCCCAAAAACTCAAACTTTTCTCCGATTGATTCCGAACTTGTCCTGAATCAATTTTCAAGGTGAGGGAGATCCAAATAATAAAATGCTATGAGCCTAGCTTTCGCCCCGAACGCGAGTGCGTCTCCCTTTGGGAGAAGGGCGAAAGCGCCAGAAATATGGTTTTAAACAATTAAATGCCTTTTCTCTTAAAACTGACTCCTCAAGAATTAAATGATTAAATGCCTTTTTTTTGGGAAATCCGAATAAGGTATTGACTATTGCGGTTATCTCGTGGCGCAGCGATCGCCTCCGGCGGGCGAGTACGCCATCGCTTGAAGAATGCGCTGACACATTTGGCGATGATAATATCAAGGTAATTCATCATGATGAATTACACGATTTAATAAGCGTGGACAGTCCCAGTTTACCTAGATGACACGTGAACATGAGCAATACAGGGCGCCAAAAAAAGCTGGCATCTTTCAACTGTGACCAAAGGATTTGGGAGCAGTTTATCGCCCGTTGTAAGTCAAACGGGACGACCGCAACAGCCACGCTGATCGAATTTATCGAACTCTACTTAGGCGATTCCCAAGATAAGGCTGATGCAATAGGTGGTAATAATTTAGACAAACGCTTAGATTCTCAGATTAAGGCAAGTGTTGAAAAGTACTTAGTTACGAGTAACAATAGTAACGCCAGTCCGACCAACGAAACAATAATAGCTATTTGCGAAAGACTTGATAAGCTGGAGTCAGAGTTTTCAAATGAATCTAATAGCAACCAAACCACAGTAATTGATAATCTCGCCAATTTAGAACAAAAAATTGAAAAGATGACAGCCCGAATGACACAGTTGGCTGAGGCGATCATTAAAATTCAAGACTATCTCAACAACCAACAAAAGCGGGGCCAAAAATCGTACTACAATAATTCATCATTCATTGCCCATACTCCTAGAATGCAACCGTTAACTGAAGAAGGTTTGGCTTCAAGACTTGGTGTAAGTGAGGAAACTGTACGTAAGGAGCGAATTAAACTCCCCCCACCGCTTTTTGTAGCATGGTGTAAGGGGAAAGATAGAGCAGGATTGGGGTGGGAATTTAACGAAAATACGGGATTATATCAGCCAGTAAGTTAGTATTTTGATTAATTTCAACTTGTAGCGGCGGATGTGCGCTCTGCTGTTGCTGTTGCCAATTTGAATTTTTTAAAATGTGATTATTTCACAACCTTCAAGCAATTCGTCATAAACAGTTAGTTGTTGTGTTTTTAAGTGATTTGGTAGTGAATCATCATCAAAGGTCAAAGTAACAATATGAGTATTTTTGAGACTAAGAGATGATTTGCTGATATCGGTTATTGCCGCACTCATACCGCTTCGAGTGCCGATCAGATACTTCACCGATTGCCCGATCTTTAACTCTGCTGCCG
Source organism: Nostoc sp. PCC 9305 (assembly GCF_963920915.1). NCBI lineage: Bacteria > Bacillati > Cyanobacteriota > Cyanophyceae > Nostocales > Nostocaceae > Nostoc > Nostoc sp. PCC 9305. The sequence goes on along the minus strand of NZ_CAWUDN010000149.1, from coordinate 2,241 downwards.
GAATAGCCATAGATATTAAAATAATTCGTAATTCGTAATGGGCAACTATTGGAGACGCTAAAAGCGAACGCCCCGCTACGCTAACGTAATTAAGTTTTGTAACGGTGATTTTAATTAGGCTTCAATTCGTGCGGCCTGTATTGCTGGGGAATTAAACTCCTAAACTTTGTTAAATCAGTGAACAGTCAACAGTTATCAGTCCTGGCGGCGTATAGTGGGGAACTTAAACCCAATTATCAAAACTTTTAACTGATAACTATTTAAGAGTAGTCTGGTTGGATGCGACCGTTGTTCCCATGTTGAGCATGGGTTTTATTAAAGGCGCAGAACTGCGTCAATTGCTGAATCAATCAACTCAATTGCGGTAGTCTCATAGTGATAAGTATTAAAGCGAAACTTGCCGACAAGTTCGGGCTGTTTTGACGGACGATAACTATATTTAGACTCATACATTTGTAGTGCGAGACTACCAATAGTAGTCATCTGTCCAGGTGTTGCAGTTAGTTGGCGTTGTTGTAGCCTAGAAGCGATAGTAACAGTAGACGCAGATGTTGTCGCACAAGTGGTTTTTCTGGTGTTGCTCAAACTCTGCCAGATTTCACTAAGTTGCTCAACAGGTGAAATGAGGAGATTAGTTAGTCCAGTAAAACGCTGGGCGGGTTTATCAGTAGCGACAGCAGTTTTCAATGCTTCATGCTGTCCAACTGCGATGAATGTACCCATTGCGCGAGTCATAGTCGTGTAGAGCAGCTGACGGGTTAACATCCGGTAATTAGCCCTGACCAATGGGAAAATCACATAAGGAAATTGGCTACCTTGACTCTTGTGGCAAGTTATACAAAACGAGTGCATAATTTGCTCGAAGTCTCCAGGATAATAATTAACAACTGCACCGCCCTCCCAAGAGATTGTAACCAAAAATTTTTCCGGCTCCACAGCAATAACCTGACCGATCTCGCCATTCATTACAGGCGGGACAGTTTCATAACGGTTTTTCAGTTGGATTACGCGATCGCCCGCACGGTAGACAACCGACCCAGAGACAACTTGTGGTTGATTTTCTTGTTTGGGATTAAAGATAGGGGCAAGAAGCAGATTGAGATTGTGAACTCCACAGTCTCCTTGTTTTTGGGGCGCTAAGATTATTAGTTGTTGATTTAAATCAACACCTGACTGGCTAATAGCTTTAACCAACTCAACGATGGCTTGGGAGGTCGCTTGGGGCGAATCTTTTAGAATCATTGCACAGTCACCGACATCCATCCAATCAGAAACTTGATTAAAATTGTGCAGTGTAGGGACTATGCCAGAATTGACATCATTAGCGGCATAAATAATTGGGCTTTCATGCCGTTGGCGATAAATCGTCCGTAATCTTGTAGTTGGCACGAGTTCAGAAACAATTAAATCTCGCAAGACCATTCCTGCGCCAATACTGGGCAATTGATCAAAGTCCCCTACCAGTACAATTCTGGTTTTTTTGTCCAAGGCTTTGAGTAGCGAATTGAACAGAAATATATCAACCATTGAAAATTCATCAACGATTAGACAATCAAGATTTAGAGGATTCTCCTCGTTATAAAGAAAAACCGCATTGTTTCCCTGCCATTGTAATAAACGGTGAATGGTAGTTGCTTCAATGCCTGTAGCATCTTTCATCCGGTTAGCAGCTTTCCCTGTTGGAGCGGCAAGTGCAATCGCTTTATCAGTATGCATGAACCATTCAACCAAGGTTTTCAGTACATAAGTTTTCCCTCGACCAGGGCCACCAGTAATAATGCTAATTGGATGTTTGGCTGCCATCATCAAGGCGCTGATTTGTTCATCACTTAAACGTGAAAGTTGGCGATAGTCAGTAGTTTGGAATTGGGCTAACCAGTGTTCTAAATGTTCAGTGGGGTGAGTCGGTTGCTCAAGGAGAGCAAGAATTTTCAAAGTCACAGAAAGTTCAGCCCGATAAGCAGCTTTGAGATAAACACTATTACCAACATCACCCGAAACTAAAGTCCCCTTTTCGAGTAACTGTTGAATGATTGTATTTAAAAATTGAACATCGGGCGTATGCTGTGGTGAAGAAAGCAGGTCAGTGGCAATACTTACTAATTGCTCAAACGGTAAAAAACAATTTCCTTCACGCAAGCCGGATTTTAAAACATGGATTAAAGCTGAGATATAACGAGTATCGCTCAGGGTAAGAGCATCTCAATCAGGCTTGACGCAAGGAATCAGAAGAATCTAATA
>NZ_CAWUDN010000148.1:0-14788 GCF_963920915.1 Nostoc sp. PCC 9305 | reverse complement strand
ATTTTGGTTTTATACAAAGATGTGTGTACACCGTAGCCGCTTGCGGGGAGGGGTTTGGGGTGGGGTGTTAGGGACTTTTGCAAGAGGTCTATTGATTATTCAGCAAAAGCACAGAAATTAATTACCGAAATATTTTAACTTAGGCTAACGCTGACAAAAATTGAAGTAACTGTTGAAGACCCACAAATGAGGGGTTGGGTTTATTTGTATGCTGAATTAAATTACTTAATTATTTGATATTGTAATCAATCAGAAAACAATATTTTTTGAACTTGATAATTTTGCCAAAAATCAGGCATCGGTTAAACCCTAATGTCAATTAAATAGACAGCTAACCAACTAATACCAATAAAAATTACTTAAACTAAAGATACAATTGTAAAGTTAATAAGTTGACCAGTTACAAGAGATAGAACACATGCTGGAATTATACCAATGGGAACTCTCTCAATACTCAGAGAAAGTGCGCCTAATTCTAGATTTTAAAGGACTAGATTACCGCAAAATAGAGGTTACGCCTGGGATTGGACAGGTAGAACTGTTCCGGCTGACTGGTCAAAGACAAGTGCCTGTATTAAAGGATCGTAATAAATATATTGCGGATTCTACGGAAATAGCTAAGTATTTAGACTTAGAGTATCCCGATCGCCCCATAATACCGCAAGATCCTAAACAACGGGGTTTAACTTTATTAATAGAAGAATGGGCAGATGAGTCCATAGGCATCAAAGGTCGCAAAGCACTATTTGCAGCCGTAAGTCAAGATCAAAATTTCCGTAAGTCTTTATTACCTACCTCAACACCAGATATATTTAAAAGTCTGGTTCAAGGAGTACCTAGTGATTTACTGTCAGTGTTAGGTTTTGGCGTAGGTTACAGTCCAGATGTGATACAGTCAGCGATCGCATCTTTAAAACAAGACTTGGAAGCCTTAACGTTATTATTGGCAGATAGTCCTTATTTAACAGGAGATGAGCCGACTTTAGCTGACTTAGCGGTGGCTGGATTATCGATATTACTCAAGTTCCCTTCTGGGCCCTATCTGGATTTACCAGCTTCTATTAGAGGTAAAGGATTGCCAATCTTTGCCGAGAATATAGATTATGAACCATTCTTCACCTGGCGCGATCGCCTTTACGCCCAATTCCGCAAACCTTTAATTAGTACCACTCCATCAACAGGAAGTGCGCCAACCTCAATTCAGATTGATTAGATAATTGGGCATGGGGAATTGGGCATAGGGGATGGAGAAGAAAAACAAATGACCAATGACCAATGACAAATGACAAATGACAAATGACTAATCAGATGAATTCGGCACAGCCATTAGGTTCGGTCATTCAAGGTTCTTTAACTGAAGGTTTAGAAGTACGATTGCATCCTGACATTTCTGTAGAAGATATGCGGGTAGGTAAATTTCTTGTTGTGCAAGGGATGCGATCGCGTTTTTTTTGTATGCTGACAGATGTAGCATTGGGAGCTGCTAATGCCCGAATTATTGCTAATCCCCCCAGTTGGGAAGACACTTTTTTACGAGATGTTTTAGCAGGAAGTGGTACTTACGGTACTATCAACCTCGCGCCGATGTTGATGTTCACTCCCGAAACTGAAGAATCTTTCTCCCCAACAAATGGCAAATCGGCAAATCCTTTCCTCCCATCGGTGACGGGTTTGGCTTCATTTGTGCCACAAACCAGCACGACGATAGAATTGTTGCCTGTTAAAACTATTCCTAGTCACTTTAGTCAAGTTTACGAAGCAAGTGTTGAAGATTTTCGCCGGGTATTTGGTTGGGAAGATGACCCCCAAAGGCGCAACTTTTCCATCGGCAAACCTTTGGATATGGATGTGCCGGTTTGTATCGATTTGAATCGCTTTGTGGAACGGAGTAATGGGGTTTTTGGGAAATCTGGTACTGGTAAATCTTTTCTAACTCGGCTACTTTTAGCTGGCGTTATCCGTAAAAATGCGGCAGTAAATTTGATTTTTGATATGCACTCGGAGTATGGCTGGGAAGCGGTTGCAGAAGGTAAGAATGTCAATACGGTTAAAGGCTTAAAGCAACTTTTTCCGAGTAAAGTTGAAGTCTATACCCTCGACCCGGAATCGACAAAGCGCCGTGGTGTGCGTGATGCCCAAGAACTTTATTTGAGCTATGAGCAAATAGAAGTTGAAGATATTAAGTTATGTAGCCGAGATTTAGGACTCTCTGACGCAGCCTTAGATAACGCCAATATTTTGTACAGCGAATTTGGCAAGTCTTGGATTGTCCAGCTGTTAAATATGACCAACGAAGAAATCGAGATGTTCTGCGACGAGAAGCGCGGACACAAAGGCTCGATTATGGCATTGCAGCGCAAACTCTTGCGGATGGATAGCTTGAAGTATATGCGAGCAGTTTGCCCCCAGAATTATATTAGTAAAATTGTGCAATGCCTGGAATCTGGGAAGAATGTTGTGATAGAATTTGGTTCCCAGTCTAATATGCTCTCTTATATGTTGGTGACAAATATGATCACCCGACGTATCCACGAGCATTACGTCAAAAAAGCAGACAAATTTCTGCAAAGCAAAAATCCTTGCGATCGCCCAACGCCATTGATGATTACCATTGAAGAGGCGCACCGTTTCCTTGACCCGGCTATCGTCCAAAGTACTATCTTTGGGACTATTGCCCGCGAACTGCGAAAGTATTTTGTCACACTTTTGGTAGTCGATCAACGTCCATCAGGCATAGATAATGAAGTTATGTCGCAAATTGGGACTCGTATTACTGCTTTGCTCAATGATGAAAAAGACATTGACGCGATTTTTACAGGTGTATCTGGTGGTAGCGGACTGCGATCGGTTTTGGCAAAGCTAGACTCGAAACAACAAGCTTTAATATTGGGTCATGCCGTTCCCATGCCCGTAGTAGTACGTACCCGACCTTACGACGCAATTTTTTACGCAGAAATTGGTGAGCCAGCCTGGGAAGAAAAACCTGACGCAGAAGTATTCGCCGCTGCGGAACTAGCCAAAGCTGACCTGGGATTTTAGATTGTCATTTGTCATTTGTCCTTTGTCATTTGCAAATGACCAATACTTCTCTATGAATGCGAACAGGGTGTCGGAGACAGGGATTGCGCCAACGACTTACCTCGGCTCCACTCGGCACGAGTCGCTCAGGACTAATGACCAATGACCAATGACCAATGACAAATGACAAATGACCAATTCGTGACATCCCTCCATTTTTATAGCAAATTAAGTTCGGTTATCTGGCTAGTTTTTGGCAACAGAAGAGGGGTTTTTGGCGTCACTATAGATGTAGTCAGTAATTTCAAGGAAGTTTAAAATTTTTTTCTATAACTGCTACTTTTGAATTATAATGATAGGTTTTATCTAAAGATAGTTTACTATTTGCCTGATTTATCGTATCATAAGTTAAGTAGAACTCATACCGACTTCGGATTTACCGCTCGGTGTTAGTAACTGTCCAAGAGAAGAATTCTCAAAAATAACCAGCGTGCTTATAAAAGATTGAAAATTTAGGGAAAGTAGGGGAACCTATCATTGGGGGCTTACCGTCTTAACAACGGCTGTATCAATTAACTAATTGCTTTTGGTAGCTCCCGACATTTCGTGATAGATGTACTACTTTTTCCCCTCCATTTTAGTAATAAAACATACATTATCTTTACGAAGTAGAGGACATCGCACCAATGCCTACTGTCAATACCCAAACGGAAAACCTCAACACCAAATTCACGGCTGATATGGTGCGAACCTATCTGCGAGAAATTGGTCGTGTACCACTGCTAACCCGCGAACAAGAAATTGTCTTTGGGAAGCAAGTGCAACAAATGATGACGCTGATCGACGCCAAGGAAGCTTTGGCGAAGAAGTTGCAACGCGAACCGGATATTTCAGAGTGGGCCGAGCACGTTCAACAATCGGAAACCGATGTGCAACAAACAGTGGCGCAAGGTAAGCGGGCAAAGCAAAAAATGATCGAAGCGAATTTACGCTTGGTTGTTGCTATTGCTAAAAAGTATCAAAAGCGGAATATGGAGTTTCTGGATTTAATCCAGGAAGGAACACTAGGGTTAGAGCGGGGTGTGGAGAAATTTGACCCGATGAGGGGTTATAAGTTCTCGACTTACGCTTACTGGTGGATTCGCCAAGCAATTACTCGTGCGATCGCTCAACAAGGACGGACTATTCGCTTACCGATCCACATTACCGAGAAACTGAACAAAATCAAAAAAGTGCAGCGCGAGTTGGCTCAAACCTTGGGGCGATCGCCGACTCCAGCCGAAATTGCCAAAGCACTAGAACTAGAACCTGCTCAGATTCGCGAGTATTTGAATATGGCTCGTCAACCAGTTTCTTTGGATGTGCGAGTTGGCGAGAACCAGGATACTGAGTTGCAAGAAATGCTCGAAGATGATGGCCCATCACCAGAGTATTACACCAACCAGGAATTCTTACGCCAAGACTTGAACAATCTGCTAGCAGAACTAACCCCGCAACAGCGAGAAGTTGTAGCCCTACGCTTTGGTTTAGAAGATGGTAATGAAATGTCATTGGCGAAAGTGGGTGAGAGATTGAATCTCAGCCGCGAACGCGTTCGTCAGTTAGAGCATCAAGCTTTGGCTCATCTGCGTCGCCGTCGTGCCAATGTCAAAGAATACGTTGCTAGTTAAAACAAGAGACGCGAAATCTCGCGTCTCTACACCACCTTGGTGATGCGCCTCCTGAATTCAGGGGGCGATTTTTTTTGCTGAAAATCAGGAAACGCAGTTAATCAGGTATTCGCTATGCGTGTTTGAGGAACGTAGCTTGCTTCCCGTACCACTTCCCTGCGGGACGCTACGCGAACGTGGAAGCAAGCTACGCGTAGCGTCCCGAAGGGAAGGGTAACCCAACATTTTGCGGGGTTTGTTGAGTAACGTTTACGCTCAACCCAACCTACGAATATTTTTTAGGACTTACGCAAAAACCCTCTCAAACTCTCATTCCTCCGTGAACTCTGCGCCCTCTGTGGTTCGTTTTCCGTTACCCGTGCGTAAGTCCTATTTTTAACTGAGCAGTTAATCAGAAATTTGGGAAGGTATCCGAAAAACTATAAATTCAGGATGTAGACATAAGTGTTAGTTTTTTGCTCATTGTGGTTTGGGTCATCTGGAAAAACCTAACTCCCTTCCCGATGCGGAAAGGGGGAAAATTCAAAGTCTCTCTCCTCAAAGGAGAGAGATTTAGAGAGAGGTTTTTCAGATACCGTGAAAAGTCAACTGTTATCAGTTCTGCAATAATTTGAGGTAAATATTTTCAAATATTCCAGAGATAATAACAGGGTAATAAGCTATGTCATTTTTCGATGTAAATAGCTATTTATTTTTTAAACCTATTTATCAGCAATTACTTTCTCTCAAAGAAAAGTTAATTATATTCATCTAAAACGTAGTATGAGTCAGAAAATAGTTGAAAACATTAAAAGTTATTTTCAGCCCAACCTCAGAAACTTAGGTAAAAAATGGGCATTAGCCTCTAGGATGATCGTAAGTATCGTGGTTTTAGGTTACTTAGTTTTTATTCCATTTAAAGGAGTTGATAAAAACAGGAGATTAGAGACAACAGAAGTAGGACTTTTAACAATTATATTATTGTTAAATTCTTCAGTTATTGAAAGAATAGAAAAATTTCAATTTGGTAGCAATGGAGTAGAACTTAACCTAGTACATAGTAAAATTAAAGCTAATATAGAGGCTAATCAAAAGGAATCAAAAGCTTTAGCCTTATTAGGAACTTTAATAGAAGATGATGAAAACCAAAGAAAGTTTTTTGACTCTTTGTTAGACGATGGAGAGCGAACAACTCTGGAAAACTTATTTAATGCTGAAAAAGATCAAAGACAGTTTCCATATAAAAAAGAACAGTCCTGTGAGCAGCGATTGAGACATTTACGAGTATTAGGCTTTATTGAATCTTTAACAAATTATCAAATTAACGAATTGCCTACCCAAGGCAATTTAAGAGACTATTTTAAGCTTACTTGTACTGGAAAAATATCTCTGGCTTTAGGTTCTAGCAACATTGCTCCACAAGACATATTAAATCAATGTGGAAGTGACTGTCATTGCCACAAAATCTTGACTCAGATTATAGAAAAACAAAGTCAATATGGGACAAAAATGAATAGTATTAATAATTAATACAAGTAGAAACCTTTGAGATTACAGATAAAACCCGCATCTGCGGGTTGCAAACAATTTTTTGTATAGGGGGACTAAAGTAATGTGTAGCCACGATTTATAATCGCCAGAGCTACATCCGTTTTAAATCTTGTAAAACTGCGGTGGCTGATTGATAGCGATCGCTAAAATGATAGCAAACCATCTTATCTAAAATTGCCGCTAATTCTTCGCTCACTTGCACTGTTTGTCGCCACATCACATTCCCCGTTTCTGGATCTGGGTAGAGTTCTTGCGGTGGTGTTCCAGTTATGGCTTGAATAGCAATCATTCCTAGAGCATAAATGTCACTGCATAAGCGGGGATGACCGGCAAATTGTTCTGGAGGTGCATAACCCCGCGTCCCGATGGCTACTGTGGCTAATTCTGTTTGCTCACTACTCGGCGGTTGCATCAATTTGACAGCACCAAAGTCAATCAATACCAGGCGATTATTCTGAGCGCATCTAATAATATTAGTCGGTTTGAGATCGCGATGAATCACTCGATGTTGATGAACAAATTCTAGAACTTCTAAAACTTGTTTCAGCATTTCCATTACAAATGATTCGTTTTGCACATTTTGTACGGGTGGTAATTCTTCGCTTAGGGTATGTCCCTCAATATATTGTTGAATTAAATAAAATTCGTGGTTATCTTCAAAATAAGCAAGTAGTTCAGGAATCTGATGATGTTTACCCAAAATTTCTAAAATTTCAGCTTCACTATGAAATAATCTGCGGGCGACTTGCAAAAATCGTGCATCTTGACGGGCTGGCATTAACTTTTTAACTACACAAGTAGGATTACCCGGTCGTTGAGTATCCTGTGCTAAATAAGTCCGGCCAAATCCACCTGCACCAAGAGTTTGAGAGATTCTGTAGCGTCCACTCAAAAGCAAATCACCTGATTTTATTTCGGGTGAATCAACTGGGGGAGGAAAGTCAACAGACGAGTCGGGAATTGCTGTTTTATCTTCTAAGAGTACATTTAATTGGGCGATCGCTTCTTGTTGTTTTTCAACTTGCAGAACAATCACCTGAGTTTGCCGCTGATTTTGGTAGCTAGTATAAGCGATCGCACAGATACTACTGATCGCCAACGCAAGAGCCGGAGGGATTAACGGAACCCATCCAGCTTGCAAAAATAAAGCAACGCAGATTACTACTAAGCCAAATAGAGTTACCGTTTCCACCACTAGCAACAGCAGCGGATTTTGCCACCGCCATACTAAAACACCACCTAATAGCGACCAGCCCCATACCCAAATAAATTCCACCCAGTTTGGCCAATACCAAATCAAGGGTCGCCCATCCAACACTGTACTGATGAGTTGACTTGCTATCTGTGCATGAATCAATAGAGCAGGCATTCTGGCTGGTTGATCTGGCAAAGCGCTGTACGGCGTATAAAAGCCACCTGGGGGGATATTAGCTGCTGTAGTGCCAATAATTACCAGACGGTCTTTGAATAAACTGGGGTTGACTTGCCCACTAAGAACATCTGTAAGGGTTACTTGGTCGGCGAGGCTATTGGGGTGACGGTAATTTAATAATATTTGATAGCCTTGTGCATCCAAATGTTGGTAGCCGCCAGAATTAGGTTGTAAACGCCCAAACAAGGTTTTACCTAATATAAAATCTCCTTTTTTAGTGAAATCGTATTCAATACCTTGTTTATCGAGATAATTAATTGCAATTAATGCACCAAATGCAAATGATGTTATACATTTCTTGTCTGTAGAGTTAGCAAATAATAAAGTACGGCGGAGAATTTGGTCGTTTTCATTATCAGCAACCACATCGCTAAACCCAACATTATCTATAGCGGCATTCGGCGGCGGGGGAATTTCATCTCTATCCAAGCTGCTGAACAAACAGGTAGTGACAATGTTATCTTGATTTTGGAGATTAGCCGCCAAATTATTGTCTTCTGGTCGGAAAAGATATAAACCAATAATTCGCGGTTGATAAGACTCTATTTTCTTTAATAGCTGATTGATTGTCCGATCTGATAGAGGCCATTTCTCGCGTTTGATATCTTTATCAGTAATTTTTACTAGTACAATCCGCCGATCGGGTGCTTCTGCTGGACGCGATCGCAACATCTGGTCATAAACTCTTAACTCCCAAGGCTGTAACCATCTAAGTTCCCGAACTCCCCAGATAAAGGCGGTGACTCCTATACTGGTAACAAAAATAATTTGCAGCCAGCTTTTGCTCTTAGAAGTTTCACGGGAATCCTGAACTTTGACAAAAGGTACGCGGAGTTTTTCTAATAGTCCACTAATCACGGCGTTGAGGCGGTAGCCTGAATTGGGTAGATGTTGTAGGCGCAGAAGTCAATTTTGGGAATCTAGGTTAAAAGCTAATTAACCTGAAGCTCCTATTAATGTAGCAATTTACTTGTGAATTAGAGACTTTGACGTATTCCTACTCTTAAAGCAAGCTTACGCCCAGCGTCAACCATAAAATCAGATAAGCACTAATCATCTGTTTGAGATGTTTGAACATCTTCAATAGGACTGCTAATTGGGAAAGAAATCGGATTAGTAGATGGAGTTAGTGAATCTAACTGAGGTTGTTCAAGTGATGCTTCAATGCTGGAATCATCAAAATAGGAACCAATAATTTTATCATAGTTAGAGGCAACAGCTAAAAAAGCGCCACCCAAAATATAGATAGGTAATGGCAGATTAAATTCTTGCAACCAGTCAAAAAGTTCTGCTAAGGCAAACAGCACCAAAAAGCAAGCAAGCCAAACCTTCATAATTCTTATCCCCTGAATTGAAACAATTCTATTACTAGCTTAAATAGCTTGCATGATAGTTGATGTAATACATAATCACCAACTTACAAGAAAGCAGAGGGGCAGAGGGGAAAGACTTACTGCAACTTCTCCCTTGCTCCCTTGCTCCCCTGCTCCCCTGCTCCTCTGCCCCCCTGCCTCTTCTTATAACCTTAGATGGGTGCAGTTAGAGCCATAGCATCTGCTATATTGCATTAGAAAAATCAAAATAACTATTACAGCAGATGGGAGAACCTGGCGAGTCGCTTTTAGCCAAATACTTTTAAAATGAGTGAGAATCTGAAAGCTCAAGAGGTTACTGATTTGCAGCAATATTTGAGCGAACAGCAAGCTGCGCTGCGCGATAGTGAAGCACGCTACCGTTCACTGGCAGAGGCCAGCGCATCCATTGTCTGGAGGGCAGCACCTTGGGGCAATGTTGTTGATGATATTCCAACTTGGGAGGCCTTCACAGGGCAAAGTCTCGAACAATATAAAGGATGGGGTTGGGTTGAGGCTCTGCACCCAGAAGATCGTTCCTCGATGGTGGAAATTTGGAAACAGGCATTTCCTACACGCAGTGTTGCAGTTGCTGAGTATCGTGTTCTACGGCATGACGGCGAATACCGTTATATGAATATACGCGGTGTGCCCATACTCGACGAAATAGGCGAAATCCGCGAATGGGTGGGAATGTGCGTCGATATTACCGAACGCAAACAGGCAGAGGCCAAATTGCGCGAGAGTGAGGCGTGTTTTCGGCTGATGGCTGAGAATTCAACTGATATTATTTCCCGCCACACAGTAGATGGAACTCTTCTATATATTTCACCAGCTTGCTACACAGTACTGGGGTATCAACCAGAGGAGCTAGTAGGACATCACAGCCAGGAGTTAGTTCACCCAGACGATTTGGCAGAGATTGCCAAGAATTACCCAGTCAATGCCGATTTACCAGATATTTATACCGTTACTCACCGCGCTCGTCACCAAGACGGACATTATATCTGGTTGGAAGCAACTATTCGAGCTATTCGCGATCGCCAAACTCAAGAAATTTTAGAAATGCAAGCGTCTTCGCGAAATATCACTAAGCGCAAACAAGTGGAAGAGGAGCAGCGTTTCTTAGCTGAGGCTAGTGGGATTTTGGCTGCATCATTGGACTACGAAACAACCTTAGCAGGTTTGGTGCGTTTGGCAGTGCCGGAAATCGCTGATTGGTGCTTAGTTGATATTATTTGTGACAATCAACTAGTCCGTCGGGTTGCAGCAGCCCATGCCAATCCAGAGAAACAAGAATTGGTAGAACAGTTACAAAATTATCCGCCTGATTTGGCACAAACAGCAGGTGTTGCGAAGGTAATACGGACAGGCAAATCAAAAATTACTCATTTTATTTCTGAGGAACAAATCCAAGGGTTAACCTACAACGCCAGTCACTTCAAAATCTTGCAAGAATTAAATCCGACATCTGGGATGAGTGTACCGCTGATTGTTCGGGGACGAGTGCTGGGAGTTATGACTTTGGTATCTTCTTCTGGCCGTCGCTACGATACCAAAAGCCTGATGTTAGCTGAGGAGTTAGCTAGCCGAGCGGCGATCGCTGTTGATAATGCCCGACTCTACAGAGAAGCACAGCAATCTCAACAGGCGGCTTTACGCGCAGCATCTCGCACTACCCGTCTGCAAACAATTACCGCTGCCCTTTCTGAATCTTTAACTGCGACACAAGTTGTTGAAGTAATTGTGGAGCAAGGTATAGCAGCTTTGGGAGCTAGTTCTGTTTTTGTGGCACTACTGACTCAAAGCGGCACTGAATTAGAACTTATCCGAACTGGTGGCGAGCAACAAGAAATAGTAGATTCCTGGCGTCGATTCTCGATTAATGCATCCGCGCCACTGGCAGAAGCAGTAAGAACTAAGCAGCCTATTTGGCAAGAACCAACCGAAACAAGGATTGCTCGTTACTCAAATCTGGCTCAGGAATACGCTCAGTCCAACTACGGCGCTTGGATTTCGATTCCACTGATCGTCGAGGGACGAGCTATCGGTGGAATGTCTCTAGCTTTTACCGAAATTCAGAAGTTTAATCAAGACGATCGAGCATTTATGCTGGCACTAGCACAGCAGTGCGCTCAAGCAATGGAACGTGCCCGTTTATACGAGGCAGAACAAACCGCCCGGAAAGCAGCAGAAAATGCCAACCGGATAAAAGATGAGTTTCTGGCAGTACTTTCTCATGAATTGCGATCGCCACTCAACCCAATTTTAGGATGGTCAAAGCTACTCCAAACCAAAAAACTTGATGAAAAGACAATTCCTCAAGCGCTGAAGACTATTGAGCGAAATGCGAAGTTACAGGCTCAACTGATTGAAGATTTACTGGATATCTCCCGGATTTTACAAGGCAAAATCAGCTTGAATATCTACCCAGTCGATCTGACATCTGTGATTTCGGCAGCAATGGAGACAGTGCGGCTATCAGCAGAAGCTAAATCAATAGAGATGCACATCAGCCTGGAACCAAATTTGGGACAAGTTTTGGGAGACTCCAACCGATTGCAGCAAATCGTTTGGAACCTGCTTTCAAATGCGGTTAAATTTACACCAGAAGGCGGACGGGTTGATATTCGACTATCATCATGTCCTAATTTCAACTCAGCACCAAGCACTCATAACTCAGCACTGATTCAAGTTAGCGACACAGGGAAAGGTATCGATCCTAATTTTCTGCCTTACGTGTTTGAATATTTTCGTCAAGAGAATAGCAGCACCACCAGAAAATTTGGTGGATTGGGGTTAGGATTAGCGATCGTTCGTCACTTAGTCGAACTGCATGGCGGCACAGTCCAGGTAGAAAGTGGGGGCGAAGATCGAGGGGCAACTTTTACTGTAAGACTACCGTTAATCCAAAATCAGTTAGAGATTAAACAAGACAGTAGCAATTCTGAGCCATCCTCAAATTTGAATGGTGTCAAAATTTTAGTAGTGGATGATGATACGGATACGCGAGAATTTATTGTCTTCTTACTAGAGCAGTATGGGGCAAATGTGACAGCAGTAACATCAGCCAATGAAGCCTTAGCTACTTTAGCCCAATCCTTGCCAGATATACTTTTAAGCGATATTGGGATGCCAGAAGTGGATGGATGTATGTTTATGCGACAGTTGAGAACACTACCAGCAGAGCAGGGAGGAAAAATTCGCGCGATCGCACTTACCGCCTATGCTGGAGAAATGAACGCTCAACAGGTACTAAGAGCCGGATTTAACAAGCATATTGCCAAACCAGTAGAGCCAGCCGAATTAGTAGATGCGATCGCTAACTTAATCGCTGAATAAAGAAAGAGTTAGAATTCGGAAGTTATTTTTCACTGATGAGTGTTTCGGGAGTGATAGTTGCATATTCTTGAGGTGTTAGCAATGCTTCTTTCACATCAATCTTTTTGGGTAAGATTTTTTTGTTATAGAACAAATCAGCAACACTTTGCTGGGCTTGCATTAGTTCTGGAGTAATTCCTCTCAGTCGATAAGTAGCACGACTAGAAATTATTTCCTGAATGGGTAAATCAATTTTGAGTACAGGTGCTATGAGTTTGGCCACTTCTTTACGATTTGCTTCTGCCCATTGACCATTTTTATCAATTTCTTCTAAGATGATCCGAATTAATTCGGGATTTTCCTTAGCAAATTCTCGTGTTCCTACATAGTATCCGCCTGGAGTACCGATATTTGTCGCATCTCTCAGCACACGCGCACCGTGGAGTTTTTCTACCAAAGCTAAATGAGGATCGCCAGTTACCCAAACTGGAATAGTGCCCTGAATAAATGCACCACGAGCTTCGACATTGGGCATACTCAAAACTTGAATATCACTATATTTTAAGCCTACTTCTTTTAAGGCTTGGATGATAAAATAGTGAGAAGCAGAACCTTTTTGAAAGACTACTTTTTGACCTTTGATATCAGCTAATTTTTTAATTGGAGAGTCTTTCGGAACTGCGATCGCACTACCTTTACCTGAATTAGGGCCAAGTCTTCTCCCAGCCAAATAGATAATTTTTGCACCCGCAGCTTGGGCAAAGATCGGCGGCGTTTCTCCAACCGAGCCAATGTCAATTTTTCCCACATTCATCGCTTCCATAAGTTGTGGCCCTTGAGCAAATTGTGACCACTCTACTTTCAAGCCCAAAGGCTCCAAACGTTTTTCTAAAACTCCTCTGACTCTAACTAAATCACCAGAGCTTTGATACCCTATTCGTAGTAATTTTGTTTTAAAAGTTATAGTCTTAGCTCCTGCTGGCTCTGCTTTCGGAACACTTCCTGTATTTGTATTAGATACAGTTGATGTACAACTTATTAAAGCAGTAGATAAAGCTACAAAACCAGGTATTATAAATAAGGCTATCTTACTAATTACTGTTGTCTGAGTTTTCACGAAATTGTTAAACATTTTTACCTCAATTTTTGATTAACTATTGATATCAAAACATCAGCTAACAACTTAAAATTACTTAGAGAACTTCAAGAAATAAATTATCCAATATTGTGGGGTGGGCGTCTCGCCATTGGTGTCAAGTTAAGAAAATTAGAGTCTTGTCAAGTGGATAAAACTCAATAGTTAAACTCAAGACAGTGCTGTTGATACTAGTCATGAGTAAACCGCGCAAAAAACAAGGGAATCCAGATTTTCGGCATCGAGTCACCTCCCCCGCCCCATCAAGCCAAGAGATAGAATCTAGACTGTTTGAGTTAATAAGCCCAGGTACATTTGCCAATCTCAAAGGGGTAAAAGACAAAGAACGTAGTTTGCGCGATCGCGTACTAACCCTACCAGTAATGGCAGCAATAGTATTGAGTCTAGTGTATCGACAAATACAGCATTTAACAGATGTGCTGCGCTGCCTGGAAGTTGAAGGATTGTTGTGGGTTAAGGCGATGTCTGTGAGTCGGCAAGCTCTATCTCAACGCCTGGAGAGCTTGCCAGCAGAGTTGTTTATTAAGCTGTTTGAGCAAGTAATGGAGCGTCTAATAGCCAAAAAAAACGCTACGGAAGTTGCACCAATGTGGGTATCGGTAGCATCATCGTTCAGTGCAGTATGGATTGCGGATGCATCGACTTTAGAAGCCATCAAAAAACATTTGGGGCAACTCCAAGAAAAAACAGGTGCTGTTTTGGGAGGGAAGATGTTGATGGTAGTGGAAGCATTTACTCACCGCCCAGTTGCGGCGTTTTTTGATGCTGACGCTAAACGCAATGAAACAAAGTGGTGGCAAGAACTACAAGTACGCTTGCCAGTAGGTGGTTTACTCATAACAGATATGGGCTTCTATGGATTTGAGTGGTTTGATACCCTAACGGAGCAAGGAAAATATATTTTAACTAGACAAAAAGCCAAGGTGCGCTATCAAGTAGTGCGCGTTCTTTCGAGTAGTTCTTACTATAAAGACGAAATTATTCAAATGGGATTTCATCACACTGATCCTTGTCGCTACCCGATGCGTCAAGTGTCAGTACTCTGGGGCAAGACTTGGTATTATTACTTGACTAATGTTCTTGACCCAAAACAACTTTCTCCACAACAAGTCTGTGATTTGTATCGCCGACGTTGGCAAATCGAAGATGCATTTTTACTGACTAAACGTTTGTTGGGTTTATCTTATTTATGGGTTGGCGGCACTAATGGTGTACAAATGCAAGTCTATGCTACTTGGATTTTCTATGCTGTCCTTAACCCTCTTTTATCACTCTCGACAAAGTATAATTAGGAGCGATCGCAAAAACA